>PLDE01000284.1 GCA_003135035.1 Candidatus Dormiibacterota bacterium
CCATGAACAAGATGATCGCCATGACCATTAGGGCAGGGGCGACGACCTCGGCTCCTCGGCCAATCCCGCCTTGGGTCATCGCGTTGACCACCCCTGCTCCCGCCGCCACCACCACGAGCAGGAATGTGCCCAGCAGCTCGGCGAAGAGCCGGCGCCACTCGTGGGAGGGATCATGGAAGTCGCGCAGCCATGAGGGCTCGAGGTGGGTCAGCGGTCTCTTTCCTCCCGGTGCCGAGGTACTCAGGGCCCCGCTGATACGGTCTCCTCTAGTTGACATAGGAGCAGCAGTAAAGCCGATTGGACCTGCGCGGCGCTGCCGGACTCCCTGCCCAGAGTGGTCAGGCGATCAGCCGGGCTGGCGCTCGACCCAGACGCCACTGCTCTCAGCCGCCAACTGGCTGTAGGCCCGGCCGATCGCGGTCCGAGCCGTGCGGGCCGGCAGCACCGTCTCCTCGTCCATCTCAGACGGTCGCCGTGAGTTCCTGAATCCATCGCGGCAGAGATCGGCGAGCTTCTGCAGGTCAGTCTGCTGCTGGCGTACGAAAACGGGATCAACGACTTGTCCGTGGCCGGGAATTACCCGAGCCGGTTGGAGGGCCAAAAGTACCCCCAACGAGTCGGGCCAATCGAGCGGGTATGAATCCTCGAAAGAGGGTGCTTCCCCCTCCTCGACCAGATCGCCCGCAAAGAGCAACCGGACGTCGGCCAACCAGGCCGCCACGTCATTGTCGGTGTGGCCCCGGCCGGGATGGATCAGGGTCACCATCCGTTCCCCCAGGTCGAGATAGGCTCGCTCCTCGAGCAGACAGCCGGCACTCACTACCGGGCTGGCCGCCAGCTCCTGGGCCGCGGCCACATTCCCCGACCGGAGTTGGGCGACCGCCTCGCGCCGATGTTCCAGTCCGTCCCAGCGCAAGTGGTCGGCGCAGAGGCGATGGCTCCAAATCACTTGGGCATCAAAGGCCCCATTGCCGAAGCAGTGATCAAAGTGACTGTGGGTGTTGATCGCCCCGAGAGGCAGTGCGGTGACCGTCCGAGCCCGACTCACCAACTCCTGACCTGTGGCCAGGGACGCGCCGGTGTCGACGAGCACCGCCCGCTCCTTGCCGACGATCAGCCCCACGTTGAGCCGAAACGGCTCGGCGACGAGCCGAAAAACACCGGAGTCCAGCTCGACCCAGCCACCGGCCACAGCCATCAGCCCATTCTCGGACACCCTGGCTCAATTGCGTCCCGTGCCGGCCCCACCAATTTCGGGGATCGTCAGGCCGAGCCAGGAGTTCTTCATGGCAGCGGTGAGGACATGCTCTCCGGGCCGACGAGGCCCGGAAGGGGACGGCCAAGCCCTAAAATTTGACGAGTTCGCAAGGGATCCTGAATAGGAGGGTCGAATCCGTGGCACAAGCCGTAAACGAGATGCCGCTGGTTCCGGGCGCCGTCGCCGACAGTGCCAGTCCAGCCCGACAGACGATCATCCCCTTGACCGGGCTGCCCATCGTGGCTGCGGTCCTGGCGTTCCTGGTCGCCGCCATCGCCGGAAACTGGCTCTGGGCTCTCGACTTTCTCCATGTCGCCGGAGGCGGTCTATGGACCGGGATCGACCTTTTCGTCGGACTCGTGGTGGGGCCCATCATCGGACGGATGTCAGTTCCCGCCCGAGTCGAGTTCTCGAGCCGATTCATGCCCAAGATGGTCCTGATCATGCCCACTTTGGTCATCGTCACCCTGGCCTCCGGGCTCCAGCTCTCCCGCACCCTGGGAGACCTCGCCGTTCCCTATCCCAACCACTGGTGGCTGGTCGCCTCGTTCATCGTGGTCGGGATCATGGCCGTGATCGCTCTGGGCCTGCTTGAGCCAGCCAACATATCCGTCCTTTTCGAGCTCAAGAAGCCGCGGCCCAACGGCCAGCTGATCGGCAAGCTCATGCGCCGGTTCGTCTACACCGCCGGGATAACGGGGGTTATGCAGATCGCGACCCTAGTGATCATGACCAGGATCGCCACCTGGTGAGCGACGCCAGTCGGGCTCTGCCCCCGGTAGCCCAGACGGCCGTCGCGTCCATGGCCTGCGTCATCGCGGGCGGGATCTATCTGGCCGCCTACATACCCCATCAGGCGCCCTTGGTCCTGCCCAGCGTCTTGATCAGCGTGGGTGGAGTGCTGTTGCTCTTGGCAGGCTCCATGCTGCGGCGGCTCCGTGCTTTCGCTTGGGATCGTTTCTTCCAGGTGAGCGGGTGGGCCCTGGTCGCCTACGTAGTGATCGCGGGAATGATCGAATTTGTCCTGCTGGTCGACCAGACCCGGGGCGCCCTGCTGACGCTGATGACGATCGTCCTGGTGATCTTTGCCTTGGATATCCCCATCGTCCTGGGGTTTTCGGTGGCGCGCTATCAGGAGCTCCCTGGCTCACCGCCTGCCTGAGCTGGGCCACTCTTGTGGTACGGTCGCCGCTCCAGAGTTGAGTGGGCATCACCGCTCAGGAGCCGAGGAGGGATCGGGTGAAGCGCCTAACAACTTCGGTCTTTGCCGCTCTGTTCGTATTTGGCGCTGTCGCTATGGGATCCGGTGTCAGTGCTCGGACAGTGCCAGCGCGGGCGAGCATCCAGACTCCTTCGGTGGCTCACGCAATCACCGTTAGCAAGAAGAAGTCCAAAAAGAAGAAGAAGAAGCCCACCACCACCAACTTCAACTCCTGCTCGGTAGTGACCCAGTCCCAGGCTGGGAGCGCCATCGGGGAGTCGGTGACGGCGGGAGTGCTCGGAAACGCCACCGTCGAGGGTGGCCTGGCCTGCGTCTTCTACGGACCTTCGGCACTCAGCCCACACACGCCCAACGTCGCCCAAGCCGACAGCGTCCGGGTGGTCGTGGTCAAGGGCGCCGACGCCTTGACCTGGTACAACAAGTACAAGTCCAAGGTGAGCGCCCAAACCGTTGCCGGCTACGGTAGCCAGGCCTTCTACGACGGTTATGCCTCATTGAGCGTGCTCAAGGGCGACTACTACCTGCGGATTGCCGTCGTGCCGGCCGGGGCGGCACCGTCTCTCACCGACGAAGAGCAACTAGCGACCGCCATCCTGCCCAAGCTGTAGTCGAGAGAGCATTAGCCGGAGAGCAGAGCCCTCTGAGCTGGGCGACCGCCCGCGCGTGCGTTACCGCGCCCAGCGCCCCCCCCCCGCCCAGATGCGCAGGGTGGCCGTAAATTTGAGCAGTGAAGTTTTGGACTGCGCTCCAGGCGACGCTCGCTTTCAGTGCTAGCAATGGTGTTGGGAGGATTGCTGGAGGCTGTCCTTCTCGGCCTGTTCGTGCCGGCCCAGCAGGGAAACTGCGCGCGGCGCCAAGCTCGCCAAACTCACTCCAGACCACGTCGACAAGATGATGGCTGACATCCAGCAGGCCGGACTTTCAGCTCGAACCGCCGCCCACTGTCGGGCCGAATTGCGGTGCGCCTTGCATGAGGAGCGGCAGGGTACAGCGGAACGTCGCCCAGCTGGCCCATGCGCCCCACGGCGAGGCTCCCGACCACGATGAACGAATCTGAGTCGTACGAGCAGAGCTTGGAGGTCAGCTGGCCGCTAGGGTCGACGACCGTCTCCGCAACTGTGGGGAAGCCGGAGGGAGCCGGCCCCTTCCCGGGCGTCGTCCTGGTGGCGGGCAGTGGCCCGACGGACCGCGACTGGAACTCCCCACTCCTTCCTGGGGCCAATGGCAGCGGTCGCCTGATCGCGGAGGCGTTGGGGCGGGCTGGGTTTGCCTCGCTGCGGTACGACACGCGCGCCTCCGGCCCCCACGTCCGGGAGACGATGCCTCACCTGATCGGCGCCATCACCATGCAGAGCCACGTCGATGAGCTCACCGGCGCGGTGCACACACTTGCCGAGCCACCTACTCCCGGCGCCAATATCTAACTGCCAAGTTCCGCCTGAACCAAGGTGAGTACGATCGGCTGTTGGCCGCTCAAGGTGGGCGCTGTGCCATTTGCAGCCACGTGCAGCCCTCCGGATACCTGTCGGTGGACCATGACCTCGTCAGCGGGCACATCCGA
>PLDE01000132.1 GCA_003135035.1 Candidatus Dormiibacterota bacterium
GCTGCGGTCGAGGATCAGCAACTACAGTGCCGCGAGCGATCTGCTGGGTCACGTGCTGCCAGCTCTTGGGCTGGCGGCGATTTCACTCCTGACGATTGGTACCCTGCGCTCGGGGGGCCCTCTAGTTCTCTACTCCGCTGCCTTCATTGTGCTGGCTGCAGCGCTGCTAATCCGGCTAGTCACTCGCTGGGACATCGCCCGCCTTGTCCAAGACCTGTGGGTACTTCTGTTGGCCCTTGCGATGGCTTACGTTTTCTCCGCAGCGTCGATCGTCCCTCTTACCCTGGCGGTTCTCCTGCTGTCGCTCGCCTTTGTCGGTGAGGTCTTCCGGCGAGGCGGTCTCGATCCGAAACAGTCTACAGAGAGTTCACCGGGTAGTCGCGCACTCTCGACACTCGGCTCCAATGGAGAAGTAGCGTTGGCCATTGCCCTAGTGTTGCTGTTGGCGGTGAGCCAGTGGCCGCGCGTCTTCAACTGAGGGGAACTCTAGACGGACCCGTAGGGCGCCCAGATCCTCAACATGCGTCATCGACCAGCATGCTCATGGGACTCGCCCCAAACTTCCAGCCGTAGTACGCGCTGGCCAGGGTGTAGGCGCTCCGCTCAATCGGAACGGTGGAGTGATCCAGATCGGCACAAAGCTGACTCTCGATCCGCTGCTCGGTAGCATCCCGCCCCAGCCCGAGAAGCGGCGAGTCGATCGTCGCGAAGTACTCCCAGGCCAAGACGTTGATCGCGCCGTTGTGGCACATCAGCGGACTGGCGTTGCCGTCACCATCGAATTCGAGTTGTGCCGAACACTCGCCAACAGCGGGCGGCTCTCGCGCTGGGAGTAGGGGAGCCGATGCTGCCCGAGATGAAGCGCTGCCGGTACCTGGGGCGCTGCCTCCTGACGGGGCGGACGAGCACCCTGCGCCGAAGAGGCCCAGCCCCAAGCCTACGATCACGCACACGCTGAAGCGCTTGGCGGTCGTCAAGGCATCTGACCAGGCTCGGGCGCGCCGTCGGCGCCATCCCACGGCGGTCGATCAGGGGGCCGCGGTCGGCCCAACCGGCAGACTGTCGTCCTGTCCGCCGGCTCCCGGCAGCGCAGCCGGCGGCTCTCCCTGAGCCCGCCGCGCGCGCCAGATAACGTAGGCGGGAATGGCCAGGATCAGCAAGGGCGGAATGGTGTTGGGGTCCGTCCCCATTCCCGAGAAGATTCCTCCAAACGCCTGGCCCCAATACCAAATCACCGCGAGTACGGGGACCATCAGGACGAAGCCCGATGTCTTGGGGTGCTTTCCATACAGGAGACCGGCCAGCGCGAGCAGAGCTACCACCAGAATGGCATTGGAGAGCACCGGATATTGGTGGGTCCAGGTCGCCACGGGCGTCATGCTGTTGATCATCCAGGAGGGCGCCATGCTGGCCTGACCTTCGATCAGCACCGAGATCCCTTGAGAACCCCAGAAGCCCGGGGTCACCGCCTGAGCGATCCCACCGTAAAGGAACACAAGGGCGAGGAAGTCGCGCGGCAGACAGAAGGAGTCTCCGAACTGCCACCACTTATCGGGGAGGAGATAGAAGACAGCGACCGCCATGTACAAGAACACCGAGCCTGGTGCCCAAGTGAACATGGTCCCGTTGCCAGTGAACACCCCACTGGTGCCCTCCCCGGCGATCCATAACACCGAGCCCCAGAGGATCGAGAGCACCAGACCAGCGGTGACCAGTCTGCGGTCGTGGCGGACTAGTCCGCCGATCAGGGTAAAAGCGATCACGAACTGGGTGATCATGAATAGCCAGTTGAAGAGAGCGATGTGGGGGGTCACGAAGGTCAGAGACCACTTGGCGATCGCTCCGATAAATGAAGGGGAGATCGCGATCGATGGCTTCATGATGTTGCTGACGAAGTCGATCGTGAACATCCGCGGCTGAGCCTGGAGGGCGGCGTCCAGTAACCAGAGCAGGGCTAGGCCCCAAATCATGACCCGCTTGACGCGGGCGATCGTTGCCGATGATGTGACGCCCGCCGCGATCTCTGCGGCCTGGGAGCGCGCTCCAGCCGCTGCTGTGGACGGAATCGAACTCATCGGCTTCTCTCCTCGCCTGAATCCCCAGTGGTTTGGTCAAGGATAGGAGGAGGGCAGGCCACGGTCAAGGCAACCCGCGACGGACATGGCGCCATCGCACCGAGCGTCCTCGGGCCATCGTGACCTCGCCGACAGTCCTGGCGACTCCGGGGCGGATTCAGAGGCACCTCGCGGCCAGAGGCCAGCGATCGGGGCGGCAGGTGGGGTCCATATTGGCGAAGCTCCAGCTGATCTCGAGTTGAGATCAACTCAAACCGGGTACAGTTTGACGCTCTCGGCGTGTACAAGCCAGCCCGGCCGTGCAACAACCCCACCAGGGTGGCAGCGAACGCCGGCTTCTAGCCAGCTGGCACGGTTATGGCCCACGTGGAGGCGACGTGGGAAACCTACGAAGATCTCCGCTTCGTGCCCCCTGGGGCTCACCACGGTAAGGCGGGTGACTAAGGAAGGTCGGCGCCTATCAGCGTCAAGCTGCTCTGCACGGCGGACTGCCGCTGATTGGCCAGTTGACGCGCCAGGCCAATCCAAGTCGAGTGCTGACCAGGACGTCTTCATCCGATCCAGTCCCGGCCGCGCTGAACTAGCCTTTTATCGTGGCCGACGCCCTTCACAGCNNCGTTATCGTGTGCTGATGTCGGACCGACCCTCATCTGAGTCGCCTTCGCCCAGAGACCCACTGCTCGTCATCGCGCAGGAGGTCTTCGACGGACTTCCGTCCGAGATCCGGCGCTGGCTCAAATTCGTCAAGGTTGACCTCGACGTGCGCCGCGAGCCGCCATCCTGGGCTCGCTGGGTGCTGGCCCTAGTCGTCGCGAATTTAGGTTCCCTCATCTCGGACGCGATCCTTGTGGCGATCGGGACGACCATCTTCCCGTCCACACGAGGCTTCGTGCACTTCCAGCCGACCGACTACGGGAAGCTGACGCTCATCGGCGTGTCCATCGCCTGCGTCGGGTGGCCAGTCGTCGCCCGGATCTCGTCTCAGGCGCGCTGGCTGTTCCTCCTTCTAGCCGTGCTAGTGACCCTCGTTCTTTGGTTACCGGATCTGTGGATTCTGGTCCATGGTGAACCCATTCGCGGGGTAGGCGTTCTGATGCTGATGCATCTCTCTATCGCCTTCATCACATATAACACGCTGGTGCGCGTAGCCCCGCTCGGCCGCTCAAACAAGTCGCCGTGCGACGGACCACGCGCGGCCGCACCACCTTCGGGATGAAGTCGAGACTAGATCAGCGCCTCCGTGCCGTTCGCTTGTCTCCACCGGCCGGCGGGCGCGCTCCTTCCCCCCTCTGACGCACCATGTGCAGATGGCGTGGCGACGAACCACCGGGCCCAAACCCACCGGCAGTCATCGAGTTCGGCTGTGGCTGATACGGACCGGCCTAATTGCAGTCGGGCTGATTCTGGCCCTCCTCTTAGCAGAGCTGGGCTATGTGTTGTCTCTTCCCAGCGTAGCCAACGCTGAGGCTCGGGTTTTGGAGAACATCAGGTCGCATCACGGGGAAGTTGGTGGCCTACCAGTTCCATCCCGATTGGGCAGGGCGGTCGTCGCAGTTGAAGATGAGCACTTTTATTCACCCGTAGTAGTCAACGTATTCGACGGATTTGCGCGAGCCGCCTTGGCTAGCGTGACCGCCAACGGAGATCCCGGCGGTAGCACCATTGATCAGCAGCTGGCGAAGGAGCTCTACGCAGAGGGGCCAGGATGGGGAGCACTACTGAGAGATGTGGGTTTGGGCGTGAAGCTCGCGGTCAGCTACTCCAGATCCCAGATCCTGGCCATGTATCTCAATGTGGTGTATTACGGAAACCACTATTGGGGCGACGTTGCAGCGGCCAAAGGCTACTTTGGATTGGCTCCTAATCATCTCAGCTGGGCTCAGGCCGCCATGCTCGCCGGGCTTCCCCAGGCCCCCTCTGCCTACGACCCCGTGCACCACCTAGCACTGGCAAAGGAACGGCAGCTCCACGTCCTCAACCAGCTGGTCGCAAACCATGATCTGACCCGTGCCCAGGAGCGAGCTGCATACCGGCTACCGTTGAAGCTGCGAGCTAAGACCACGGCCTCGGCGCACTGAGGCTGCGAACCGGGGACCTAGCCAAACGGACATCTTGACGAGGCCACTCGTGCAGGGGTCGCCGGGTGGCAGAACCTGCTCTTGTCCTACATAATGGCAGCGTGAGCGTCCAACCGATTCAGGTTCTTCCCGTTGACGATCCGAGGCGTCCTGCCATCCGCAGTACGGTCTTCGGCACCTTGTGGGCATCTGCTTTATTTGTCGTGTTTGCGGCTACCAAAGAGATCAAACCGATCTACAACCATGCACCATGGCTGAACGATCCCTATGACACAGTACTGTCATTCACGATGTTTTTTGTTCCTCTCATCGCGGCGTGCCTACTGGTGCAGATCACCCTCTGCCGTCGGGCTGAGCCGTTATTGGCGAGCCGAGTCGTGGCCATCCTCCGGGGATGCAGGGTGGTAGTCACTGCCATCGCTATCGAGCTTCTATCCGGCTGGGTCGCGCTCGCCTTGGAGGCCAACAAACCGCAGTGGACAGTCCCCGCGACCGGAATTGAGATATCCCTTCTCGTACTTACCAGCCTTGTGACCGTCAGGGCGTCGCTCGACCTGTTGCGACTGCCCCGCCTTCCGCAGATAGCACACGTGCCAGGCGCTGAACCAGCCGACTGGCTTGGGGACGCCGTCAAGGTCGTCAAGCGGGAAAGCCGTCGGCTGGGTTCACTTCAGGAGCTGACCCTGGCCGTGCTCGGCTGGTCGGAGGTGAACCTCCTGAGCGACCTCCGGCGGCACCCCTTGATTGCAGCCGCGATAGTGAGCGCAGCGGNNAGCCATCGGTCGGCCTGCAACGACGAGCGATTGATGCGGTGGTAATTGCCTGCACTACTGCGATTGTTGCCCTGGCCTTCCGGAACTACCTGTGGTGGATGATCGGCAGTAGCCCCGCCGCTGCCGGGCCTCAGCAGTTCGCAACCCTTGTAGGCAGCGCAGCCGTCATCGCCTTCGGTGTCGCCCTCAGTATTGAGGCACTTCTGCGATCCCACGAGCACTCCGCCATCTAATCGAGGCCGCCTTTGCTCCGGGCACCGTCCACCGCTTTTAGTGCCGGGAGCCATGATTCCGGGACTGCGGCTGAGCGCCTCTGCTCTGATCGTTCATGGCTACGGTCGCAACTACCGGGACGGGGTGCCGCCAGACAAGCGGCTATTCGAGGCGTTCCCTGGCCGTCCGGTGGAGATCAAAGGCGAAACGGTAGCTGGCAAGTGGCTCTGGAACGACTCAGCCGATGGGCGGCCGGTCATCTACTGCCACGCCCTGTCAGGTGCGGTCAGCCGGGCTTATCTGGACGAGGTCAGGCGGCTCGTTCA
>PLDE01000209.1 GCA_003135035.1 Candidatus Dormiibacterota bacterium
ACTACTCGGAGTCGATCGTGATCACCCGTCCAACGGAGGTGGTCTACGACATGATCTCTGACGTTACCCGAATGGGTGAATGGAGCCCCGTCTGCAAGGCCTGTTGGTGGGACGCCGGTGACGCTCCTCGAGTTGGCGCTTGGTTCACTGGGCACAATGAAACCCCGGAACGGGCGTGGGAAACACGTTCCGAGGTCGTGGTGGCGGAGCGGGGCCGAGAGTTCGCGTTTGTGGTCGGCGGCTCGTGGATTCGTTGGGGCTACACCTTCACTCCCGTGGAGGAGGGGACTGAGGTCACTGAGTCATGGGAGTTCCTCCCAGGTGGAATTGAGAGATTCGAGGAACGATTCGGCGACGAGGCTCCGGCGCAGATTGCCGAACGAACCGAGGCTGCCCACCAGGGAATCCCAGCGACCCTTGCAGCGATCAAGAGGGTCGCCGAGTCGGAGTGAACCCGATGGCTGGACTCGGGAAGGCACCTCCCACTCGGCCTTAGGTGGCTCCGGTCGCTCCGGGGCTCAGCCTTGCCAGTGGCCCTCGGCTGCGATCTGGAACTCTGCCCCCAAGAGGTGACGCAGGTTCATAGGGAGCCCGGTGGCGGATGAGCTCAGGCTGGTGGTGGCGGGGCGCGCCGCTCTGGGGACGACGCCGGCCTTGGCCCTTCTAGAGCCCGACCCGCGCGGCTGCGGACGACCGCATGGAGGGACGCGACCGGACATAGGGGTCCATGCCTGATCGGGAGCGATGGCGGCTCTGCCGCTGGATGGTCCGGTCGTCGACTTGCGCGTCGACGGCGCTGGTAATTAGGCCGGCCCGGAGCGAGTGCCCCGAATACCGGCCCGGAGCGAGCCCAGCCATCGCAACGGCTCCCTTGATGATGCGGGCCGCTGTGCCCGGGTCCAGGCGGGTCAGGGCGACGTGGTCCCAGCGGTCGATCCCTCGGAAGACTGGCCCCGTGGTGATCGCCCCCAAGCGAAGCCAGCGGCGAAGGGCTATCACGGGATCGGTCTCCTGGTGCTGGCCGCGAGGGAGGGCGATCCGGTCCCCCCTGCCCTCCTGATCGGTCTTGGAGGCTGGGACTGTCAGCCAGTACCCGTCTTCGTTCTCCTGGAGATGCTCGACGTCGATCGCACAGAGTTCGGAGCGGCGGAGGGCTCCCGCGAAGCCTACGAGGAGGAGCGCTCGGTCGCGGACGTCACGGATGGTGTCCTCGGGCATGGCCGTGACCACTTGGCGGAGAAGGGTCGTCACCAGCGGGGCGGCCTGTCGCTTGGGGGCTACCCCGTGCTTGCGACGCAGGGCCCGGAGGGTCTGGCGGACCAGTTCGTCGCTGGTGGGGATAGGGTGGTGGGCACTTCCGTGGGCAAGGCGGATGGCGGCGCACCGGCGGGTGAGCGTGACCGGCGGCCGCCCGGCTCGGTCGAGGTCAAGCAGGTAGAGGACGACCGTTTCGGGGTCCGCTGGGAGGGCTCGGCGGCTATATCGGCGGCACCACCTCTCGAAGTCGGCCCAGTCCGCGGCGTAGGCGCGGCGGGTGTTGGGGGCCAGGGCATGCTCCTCCAGGAGCTGTGCGAGTTCGGCCCGGAGTGCGACGAGGCCCGGGGTCAGATCCATGAGGGCCGGGCTGGTCGGCTGAGGCTCAGGCGGGTTCGGGGGGGCGGCTGAGGCTCGGGCCGCGATGGAAAGTGGCCCATCCATGTGCTGCATGATAACACCCACTTATCAGGCGTGACCCTACCTGTTCATTTCCCGTAACAGTTAGACTGAGGGAGCGGATGTCCCAGACCGTTCTGAATTGCCCCGGACCCTGAGGGAGGGACGCGACATGGTGGGCGGTGTCCCTGGCGAGCTCGGCACGGAGATCGCGCGGGAGCTGCAGGCCCGGCTCCGGGCGCTCGGTTGGAGCGTGTCCGAAGCCGCGCGCCGGACCCAGATCTCTCGAGTGGCCCTCTCGCAGATCCTCAACGGTCGCCGGATGCCGTCGGTGGCGACCTACGAGCGGCTCCGACGCGGGCTCGGGCTCCGGCCGGCGAGCGAGGCGTTGGTGCGGCCAGCCGCACCAACCAACTTCACCGAGACTCACTTGAGCCGTCTGGCGGCGTGTGTGGTCGTGCGACGCGAGGTGTCCGTAGGCGAGCTCGCCACCGCCTGCGGCTTGAGCGTGCCGGCGGTGCGCGAGAGTCTGCCGGAGCTCCAGACCCGCCTCGCGGCCTGCGGGCTCCGCCTCGTCGAGGATTCGGTGGCGGTCACCGTGGTACCGGCGGCGCACAGCGTGGACGCTCTGGCCGCGCTCGGCGAGTTGGCAGTGGGGCGAGATCTGAGCGCTTCCGCTCTTGAGGTCCTGAGTTGGGTGGCCTACCGCGGGGCGGCGACCCGACGCGAGATCGAGAAGGCCCGGGGGCAGGACTCGGCGGCGTTACTCTCTCGTCTCCATGCGCAGGGCTATCTGGCGGGAGTGACGGAGGATGAAGCGCCGGGGCGTCCCTATCAGTACCGCCTGACGACCCGGGCAATCGCCACGTTTGGGTACTCGTCAGTAAAGGAGATGCAGACGACCCTGGCGACGGTCGCCGCCGGGGCCAGCCTGGCATGAGGGGCGGCGCGGGCCGAGGCCGCCGGGCTGTGTGTTGCGCGCCGCTGGCGATTTGCTGGTGGAGTTGGCAACGTAGGCTGTCTTCAGGGGCAACCGACGCCGGGGGAGCAGCGGACCGCCGGATGTGCCTGAGGGCCAGTGGCCTGATGGATGTGGGGGTGGCGTGGTGCCCGTGAGGGGGGACAGTCCGGGGGCTGAGAGTGATGCCACGGCGCCGGTCTGTGGGGAGGGCGGTGCCGAGCTGGCGGAGTCGAAGGTTGGCGTGTGCGTGGTTAGGTCAGAGCATTTGCCAACCGCCGGTCGGATGAGACGCTTCCGGCATGGCGAAGGGACGCACTGACACCGACACCGGCACCGGCACCGACCACGGGATCATGGACCCGATCTACTCGGTGGGAAGCGTGCTCTGGAATGGGCAGCGGAGGCTGGTCGAGTACCACGGTGGCATCTACGGAAACGGGACGGCATCGCTGCACGCCGTGGATGCCCGGACCGGAATGGCGCTCCGCATCGACTATGAGCGCATGGCGGAGCCGGGATGGAAGAGGATGACTGTCGACCGCTGGGCGGCTGAGACGGGGCTGATCCCTCCCAAGGCGCAGCACGGGTCGGTGTCAGACCCTTGGTGGCTACAGCGGGAACGTGACCCGATCGTCCGCTTCTGCACTAAGTACCTCCAGTCCCACCCTCGGTTCGCTCCAGACGCCGTGACAGGCTGGGCGGCGAAGGCGACTGCACGGGACCGGAGCTTTCTGGACCTGGAATGGCTGGTCCGGACGGCGTCCCGCTGGTCATGGGCCATGCACCAGGGCGAGCGGCTGGTCGATCTGCTGATGGATCTGTTCATCTGGCGGGTGACGATGGCCTTTCTGGACAAGCTGCCCGAGAACTTCGACTGGTCTGAGGCATTGGAAAGCAGCGGGTACGGGGTCTTCGCCAGGGCGCTCCTTGAGGCCGCGGAAAGCTTTGCGACCGAGGCCGTGGTAGCCGGACCCCCGGAGCAACTGGCGCTGTTCGGATAGCCACCACGAGCAGCTGGTGGGCGGCTTCTGATGAGTCAACGCATTGGGATTGGGGACACCTCCCTCCTTCGGAATAGCTCAGGCTCCCTACCCCAAGCTGGCAGACGCGGCATAGAAAACACCAACTTCTGATCTCGTTCCCAGCGTATTTTAGCCGCCGGACGGGATGCGATCCTAGCCCTACCAACGTCATAAGTGAGGGCCATCTATGCGTCTAGCGGGCAGGATCAAAGGCGGTTTCTACCCGACTCCCCCGGCTGTGCTCTGCGGAATTGCACGCCGACTGGAAGCACCTACTGAGGTGCCGCCCGGTTCGCGTTGGCCGCAGTCCAAGCCCTACACAATCTTCGATCCCTGCGCCGGGGACGGGAAGCCGCTCAAGGCTCTGCGGGGCGGAACGTACAGCTGGTACTGCCGCACCTACGGGATCGAACTGGATGGCGAACGTCGGCTGGAACTTGCCAAGCGGTCGGATAACTCGCTGGGAGGGGACGCGTTTCAGTC
>PLDE01000055.1 GCA_003135035.1 Candidatus Dormiibacterota bacterium
GCCGACAAGCCCGAGAAGGCCGACGGCGGTGCCGCTGCTGCCGCCGGAATGGGTGGCATGGGCGGGATGGGCGGTATGGGCGGGATGGGCGGTATGGGTGACATGGGGGACATGGACTTCTGACCGCCGGTCGGGCGGAGAATGTCCTCATGAGTCGACCCGCCCTACTCAAGCTCGCCGCCTGTCAGTACGCCCCCCATCTCGGCGACACTGACGGCAACGCCGCGCGGGGGGTGGCATGGATAGACCGGGCGGCTGACGCCGGCGCCAAGCTGATCGTGCTCCCAGAACTGGCCAGTTCCGGTTATGCCTTTGCCAGCGAGGAGGAGGCCGATGCGGCCGCGCAAGACGGTGGTGGTGCGATCCTTGCTCGCTGGGTGGACAGCTGCCGGAGGCGGGGTGTCTACGTGGTGGCTGGCTTCTCTGAGCGGAGGGGCGACGAACGCTTCAACTCGGCTGCCCTGCTGGGTCCCGAGGGCCTCATCGGCGTTTATCAGAAAGCCCATCTCTTCAACGACGAGAAGAGCTACTTCCAGCCGGGAGACAGCGGCTTCCCCGTCTTCGACTTGCCCTTCGGGCGGATCGGCATCCTGGTCTGCTACGACCTCTGGTTTCCCGAAGCTGCCCGGGTTCTGGCCCTCAAAGGGGCCCAGTTGATCTGTGTACCGACCAATTGGGTGGCCAATTTCCGGCGCCAGGTCGTTGACGACCGGGGCTGGGCGATGGGCAATTACGCCGCGGTGGCGGTGGCCACCCAGAACCAGGTCTTCGTCGCCGCCGCTGATCGCATTGGTAGTGAGCGCGACGTGGAGTTCATCGGCGCAAGCTGCATCGCCGGGCCCGAGGGCTGGCTGCTGGCCGGCCCCGCCTCGCGATCCGACGAGGCCCTCTTGCTAGCCGATGTCGACCTCAGCCAGGCCGCCGCCCGCAAGCAGCGGACGCCACGGAATCACGCCTTCGGGGACCGACGGCCAGAGCTCTACTCGTCGCTGAGCGGCCCCGCCGCGTCGACCTCGGAGTGACCCTCTCGGCCGGGGTCGAAGCGGGTGTCGCTCTGGGAGCACGCGAGGAAGAGCTTCTGCGCGGGCTCAACCCGGCCCAGCGGGAGGCGGTCAGCGCACCGGATCGCCCAGTTCTGGTTCTGGCCGGAGCCGGTTCGGGAAAGACCAGGGTGCTGACCCACCGGATCGCCTACCTGCTCGCCCAGGGACGCGCCACCCCGGACAGGGTGCTGGCGGTCACCTTCACCAACAAGGCGGCTCGCGAGATGCGGGGACGGGTCGCGGGGCTCCTCGGACACGAACCGCACGGGATGTGGCTCGGGACCTTTCACGCCTGCAGCGCCCGCATCCTCAGGGACCAGGGAGAGCAGATCGGGATCCCGCGTAATTTCGTGATCTACGACGAGGTGGACCGCTCCGCGCTGGTCCGGGAGGCGATCCGCCAGGCGGGGATTGATGAGAAACGACTCAGCCCCGCAGCGGCAACGGCGGAGATTACCCGAGCCAAGAACGAACTCAAGGACCCCGAGGCGTACGCCGCCGGATCGGTGGGCTTCGTCGAATCGATGGTGGCGACCGTCTACCCTCGCTACCAGACCCTACTGGAGGCGGCCGGAGCCCTCGACTTCGACGATCTCCTCTTTCGCGTGGTCGAGCTTTTCCAGCAGTCGGAGGGGGCGCGGGCCAAGTACCGGCGCCGCTTCGACCACGTCTTGGTTGACGAGTACCAGGACACCAACCACGCGCAGTACCTGCTCCTCCGCGACCTAGCCGAGGAGCATCGGCACATCACCGTGGTGGGGGACCCGGATCAGTCGGTGTACAGCTGGCGTGGCGCCGATATCCGCAACATTCTCGAGTTTCAGCGCGACTATCCGGACGCCCTGGTTGTTCCCCTGGAGCAGAACTACCGCAGCACCAAGGCCATCCTGGCAGCAGCCCAGGCGGTCATCCGCGAGAACTCGGAGCGCGTCGAGAAGGGACTCTGGACGGAGGGTCCCGATGGGACGGCGGTGGTGGTAGCTCAGCTCTACGACGAGCGCGAGGAGGCCACCGCCGTGGCCCGGGAGGCGCGCCGGATCGTGGACGAGGGCGATGGGGAATTCGGGGACATGGCGGTCATCTACCGGACCAACGCTCAGTCGCGAGCCCTCGAGGAAACCCTGCTCCGGGCAGGCATTCCCTACCGGCTGGTCGGTGGGGTGCGCTTCTACCAACGCCGTGAGGTCAAAGACGTGCTGGCCTACCTCCGGCTGCTGGCTCATCCGCGCGATCGCTTGGCCTTTGAGCGGGTGGTCAACGTGCCCAAGCGGAAAATCGGCAGTCAGTCTCTAGCCGAGCTGATGCGGACTGCGAGGGCTCGGGGTGTTTCCCACTGGGACCTGCTCACCGATCCCCAGGGGGCGGGAGTTCGCGGCGGCGCCGCCACCGGACTGCGCCACTTTCGGGAGATGATCGAAGAGGTTGCCGAGTGGGGTGCCCCCTGGCCATTGGTCACCGTCCTCGACAAGCTCCTCGACCGCAGCGGCTACCGCCAGTTCGTCCGGGACGGCAGTGTCGAAGGTGAGGAGCGCTGGGCCAACGTTGTCGAACTCCGCGGGCTCGCGGCCGAGCAGGGTGACTTGGCCAGCGCCGAAACGCTCCCGGCATTTCTGGAGCAGGTCGCGTTGGCGGGCGAGGTGGACCAGATGGAGGAGGCCACATCGGCCCTGACCCTGATCACCCTGCACCAGGTGAAGGGTCTCGAGTTTCCCATCGTGTTTGTAACCGGAGTCGAGGAGGGCCTCTTGCCGCACAGCCGCTCTCTGGACACACTCAGCGAAATCGAAGAGGAGCGTCGCCTGCTCTACGTGGGGATGACCCGGGCCAAGCGCAGGCTCTACCTCAGTCACTGCTTTCGCCGTCACGTCTACGGCAGCCCCGCCCCGGCGATCCCTTCACGATTTCTCGCCGCGTTGGCAGACCACGCCGAGGTGGAGCGCTGGGATGCCAGCCCGCCCTCGAGTTGGGAATATCAGGCACCCGGGGGAGACCCGAGTAGGCGCTTCGTCGCGCCCGTCGAGGTCCGGGGTCAACCCCTTCCTCTGCGCCGGGCTCGCGATGTGGTCCTGGAACACGCCACCGCGGCCGGTGCCCCGGTCGCCACCGAGAGACGCT
>PLDE01000207.1 GCA_003135035.1 Candidatus Dormiibacterota bacterium
CAGCGGGAGGGTGAGGGGTTACGGCCTATCAGCTCTATCCTGAAAGGGCGTACGCCCTCATCCTCCCACGCCGCATGCGCGGCGCGGGCCCCTCCTTCTCCCCACGGGAGAAGTTTGGACAATCAGCCCTGACCACAGATGGCGGTGCCGGCGCCGCGATGTATGCTCGCCCCAATGTCTCATAGCGGGAGGGCGTCATGACTTCACAATCCAGTCTCAGCGCGGCCAGCCGGCGGGCGTTTTTGCAAGGGAGCGCGGTGATCGCGGCGGCCGCCACGACGGCCTTGGCCGGGCGCGTTGAAGCGCAGGCGGCGCCCGCGCCGGCCGCCGACGCCACTCCCCTGGCCAAGCGCCGGGCAGCCATGAACGGGGTCGACATCGGCGCGGTGCAGGGAAGCGGTCCTGGCGGCCTGGTTCGTGGGGCTGACGTCATCGGCGGTCCGAGCCCGGCAACCAGGCCGCCGCCGCCGAGCACGACGCCGATCAAGGGGACGCGGCTGGCTTTGGTGCAGGCGATGGAGGAAAGCCTGGGCATTCCCACGGCGACCAGCTTGCGCACGGTTGAAGTGGGCGTCATGGAGGTAAGGCGCCTCCAGCTCAATCAGGTCCTGGCCACTCGCCAGCCTCAGATCAAGCTCTCCTACACCCACCTGATCGCCTTCGCGCTGACCTGGGCAGCTCGGGAGATGCCGGTCTTCTCCACCAGCCTGGCTCGGGCAGACGGGGTGGCGCAGAGGGTCGTGCGTGCGGGCGTCAATCTGGGGTTGGCCGTCGACGTGGAGAAGAGAGACGGGAGCCGCTTTCTCATGGTCCCGGTGATCCGGGGAGCCGAGAGCCTGGACTTCGCCTCGTTCCGCGCGCGTTATGAGGAGATGGTCGGCAAGACCCGGAATGGTGGCATCCAAGTGGACGATCTGGAGGGGGCCAGCATCACCCTGACCAACCCGGGTGGGGTGGGAACCATGGCCTCCGTGCCCCGCCTCATGGCCGGACAGTCGGCGATCATCGCGGTGGGATCGATCGGACGACCGCCGGGCCTTAGCCAGCTAGATGAGAAGTCGATGCGAGATCTGGGCGTCGCACCGGTGATGACCCTGACCAGCACCTACGACCACCGCTTGGTCCAGGGAGTCGAGTCGGGGATGCTCCTGCGCCGCTTGGAGCAACTCCTGGGGGGTGAGGATCGCTTCTACGAAGTGGTCGCGACCAGCCTGGGAGTGGAGTTGGCGGCGCTGCCGACGACCGCGCCCAAGACGGTCCCCGCCGCGACCGGTCCCAGCCTGCCCGCCAACCAGGAGCTGATGTACGCGGTGGCGGCGGGCATGTCGCTGGTCAAGGCCCACCGCACCCACGGTCATCTGGCGGCTCATCTCGATCCCTTGGGGAGCGAACCGCCTGGGGACCCGGCCCTGGAGCCGGAGACGGTCAAGCTGACGCCCGAGCTGATGGCCGCGGTTCCTGCCTGGATGATGCGGGTGATGGTGCCGGGGGACACCCTGGCCGAGGCGCTCCCCAAGATGCGCCAGACCTACTGCGGCACCATCGCCTATGAGATCGAGCACATCTCCAGCCATGAGCAGAGGGTGTGGCTGCGCAAGCAGATCGAGTCGGGGGTGCACCGGGTGGCGCTCTCCCCGGAGCAGCAGTTGGCCCTGTTCCGACGCCTGGCTGAGGTGGACGCCTTCGAGCGCTTCCTGCGCAAGACCTATCTCGGCCAGCACACCTTCTCTCTGGAAGGGCTGGACGCCTTGGTCCCCATGCTGGAGCAGACGATCTCCCTGCTCGCTCAGGCGGGCACCCGGGAGGTGGTTTTGGGGATGGCCCATCGGGGCCGTCTCAACGTGACCGCCCGCATCGTCGGCCGCTCCCTCGAGGAGATGATCGCCGAGTTCGAGAGCGGCGCCTACCTGGGTGGCGCTAGCACTGGTGACGTCAAGTACCACTACGGCGCGGAGGGGAGCTACCGCACGCCCCAGGGGGTCGAGGTGGGGGTGGTGCTGACCCACAACCCGAGCCATCTCGAGGTTGTTGACGCCGTGGTCGAGGGTCGTACCCGGGCGCTGCAGACCCGCGACCGGGGCACCGAGGCGACCCAGGACACCAACGTGGCGGTGCCGGTCCTGATCCACGGCGACGCCGCNNTCATCGCCAACAACCAGATCGGCTTCACCACCGATCCCCTGGAGGGCCGCTCCACCCGGTACGCCAGTGACATCGCCAAGGGCTACGACATTCCCATCATCCACGTCAACGCCGACGACGTCGAAGCCAGCCTGGACGCGGCCCGACTGGCGGTCAGTTTCCGGGAGACATTCCATCGCGACGTGCTCATCGACCTGATCGGCTACCGTCGCTTTGGCCACAACGAGGGTGACGAGCCGGCCTACACGCAACCCCTGATGATGGAACGGATTCGCACCCACCCGCCCCTGGTTCAGGTCTACGGCAAGGTGCTGGTGGAGCGCGAGCTGCGCACCCCGGGGGAGGTCGAGCAGGAGCAGACCTCCGCCTACCAGGAGATGGCCACCGCCCACGCCGAGACCACCAAGCAGGGGGCGGCGATGCTGGAGGCGGCCCAGCCGGCGGGAACCATGACCGAGCTCAGCGAGCTGCCCCAGGTCGAGACCGGACTCGGCATGCCAGCGCTGGTGGAGCTGGATCGCCAGCTGGTGGCGCTTCCCGAGGGATTCCAGGCCAACCCCAAGCTGATCCGCCAGCTGAGTCAGCGCGCGGCGGCCTTCACCGGGGAGGGGAGGGTGAGCTGGGCCCAGGCCGAGGCGCTGGCGCTGGCAGCGCTCTTGACCGAGGGTGTCCCGATCCGGCTCACCGGCCAGGACACGGTGCGGGGCACCTTCAGCCAGCGCCACCTCATGCTCTTCGACACCGCCAACGGTGACGCCTACGCTCCCATCCAACACTTGGACTCGGCCAAGGCGGTGATCGAGCTCTACAACAGTCCCCTCTCGGAGATGGCGGCCTTGGGATTCGAGTACGGATACGGGGTCACCGAGCGGACCGCCCTGGTGCTCTGGGAAGCCCAGTACGGCGACTTCTTCAACAACGCCCAGGTAGTCGTCGACCAGTTCGTCGCCGCCGGCCAGGCCAAGTGGAACCAGGAGTCGCGGCTGACCCTGCTCCTGCCGCACGGCTACGAGGGCAGCGGGCCGGAGCACTCCAGCGCCCGGATCGAGCGCTTCCTGGAGCTGTCTGCGGAGGGCAACCTGCGCGTCGCCTATCCCTCCACGGCGGCCCAGTACTTTCACCTCTTGCGCCTGCAGGCGCTGACCGACCAGCTCCGGCCCCTGATCCTCTTCACCCCCAAGAGTGGTCTGCGTCTGGCTGCCGTCTCATCGGCGCCGGAGGAGCTCGCCGAGGGGCACTTTCAGGAGGTCCTCGACGACCCGATGGCCGACCATGCCGTGGTCCGCCGGCTTCTCATCTCGACCGGCAAGATCGCCGTCGAGCTGGCTGGCCGCCGGGCCCAGTTGGGAGTTGAGACGGTGGCGACCGCCCGCTTGGAGCTTCTCTAGTGCTTCCCCGGACCCCGGATGGGCCAGCTCTTGCGCAGTTACCCCCAACTGGAACAGGTGATCTGGGTCCAGGAGGAGCCGCGCAACATGGGCGCCTTCTCTTTCGTGGCTCCGCGCCTGCGGGAGATGCTGCCCGCCCACGTCAAGCTGGGCTATGCCGGACGCCGGGAGCACGCGGCGCCCTCGGAAGGGTCGATGCGCGCCCACCTGGTCGAGCAGGAGCGACTCTTGCAGCAGGCTTTCGCTGGTATCGCGACCCCTCAGAAGACCGATCCCGAGGAGGCAGAGTGAGCCCCAAGGTGGTCGTCCTGGGCG
>PLDE01000305.1 GCA_003135035.1 Candidatus Dormiibacterota bacterium
GCCAGACCTGCACCGCCCTGACCCGGCTGCTGGTTCCGCAAGCTGACCAGGAGCGCGCGGTGGCGGTCGCCGCTGAGACCGCCCGCAAGCTGGGGTTGGGAGATCCTCTCGACGAGGCAACCCGGCTCGGGCCCCTCGCCTCGGCGGCACAAGTTGAGCGCGTCCGCGGCTACATCACTGTTGGCATCGCCGAGGGCGCCAGTCTCGTCACCGGCGGTCTGGATCTGCCCGAGGGACTGGAACGCGGCTACTTCGTGGCGGCAACGGTCTTTGCCAACGTGCGCCCGGAGATGACCATCGCCCAGGAGGAGATCTTTGGCCCGGTGCTGTCCGTGATTCCCTACCGCGATGAGGCCCAAGCCCTGGAGATCGCGAATGGAACTCGGTACGGTCTCGCCGCCGCTGTTTGGTCCGCTGATCAGGAGCACGCCATCGAATTTGCCAAGCGTCTGCGCGCAGGTAGCGTCGAGGTCAACGGCGGTGCCTTCAACCTGTCTGCGCCATTCGGTGGCGTCAAGCAGTCCGGCTACGGACGTGAATTCGGTAGATACGGCCTGGAGGGGTTCCTCGTGGCCAAGTCCCTTCAGCTCTGACCAAGCCGACGACGGCCTATCGCACCGGGCTTGCAATCATTTCGACGGACCAGGATTAGTGACAGCTATCGTCACTGGGACCACACCGTCACGGCCACCCGGTCAGGCATTCGCTCGTCGGCCGGTCACGAGCACTCACCCGCACGCGACCCGGTTCGCGGCGCGCGGCCGCTCGTAAGCTGGGTCGATGCGACGCTTCGACGTGGTCATCCTGGGTGGCGGCTCAGGAGCAGAGGCTATCTGCGGGCCCGGTGTGGGCGGGCTCTCGGTGGCGGTGATCGAGGAGTTGCGCTTCGGCGGAGAGTGCCCCTTCCTCGCCTGCATGCCTAGCAAGGCGATGCTTCACTCCGCTGCCCGCCAGGTCACGCTCCGCGGCGACGATCCCTCGAAGCAGCCCCGGGACGCCTACCGCAGAGCCACCGAACGCCGTGATCGCATTGCTGAGCATCGTGACGACTCGCAGCATCTGCTCGGCCTTCAGGAGCGAGGCGTGGAGACGATTCGCGGTCGGGGCCGCGTGCTTGAGCCGGGCCTCTTGGAGGTCAACGGGGAACGCATCGAAGCTGGCGACCTGGTCATCGCCACCGGTTCGCTGCCCGCCTTGCCCCCAGTGCGTGGTCTCGAACAAGTGGACTACTGGCTCAGCGACCGTGTCCTCTCCACCGCCGACCTTCCCGAGAGCGCGGTCATCCTGGGCGGAGGCCCGGTTGGCTGCGAACTGGCTCAGGTGCTGAGTCGCTTTGGCTGCCGGACCTGCTTGATCGAAGTCGCTCCTCGGCTGCTGGCCGCCGAGCAGCCGGAGCTGGGTGGGGCTCTCAACCAAGTGTTGAGTCAGGATGGAGTCGACGTGCTGCAGGGACGACCAGTCGAGTCGGTGGAACCGCTCTCCAGCGGCCGGGTGCTCGTCCGGCGCGAAGGTGACCAGCCTCGCGAGACCCAGGTGCTGGTGGTGGCCACCGGGCGCAAGCCGCGGATTCGCGATCTCGGCCTGGAAGCGTACGGATTAGCCAGTGATTCGCCACGCTTGGAGGTCGACCAAAACTGCCGGGCACTGGGTCAGAGTCACCTCTTTGGGGTGGGTGACGTAACCGGGGTGGCTCCCTTCACCCACACCGCCAACTACCAGGGCAAGATCGTCGCCGCCAACCTACGAGGGGCCGACGCGATTGCCGACTACCGAGCGATCCCCAGGTCCATCTACACCGACCCTCCAGTGGCCGCCGTGGGTCTGACTCGGAGCCGGGCCAGGGAAGCGAACCTGACGATCTCCAGCGCGACCTTCGAGATGGCTCAGACGGCACGAGCTCTGGCTGACGGTGTCACGCGGGGTGAAGTCGTCCTCATCGCGGACACAGCCGAGCAAGTCCTGATCGGCGCAGCGATGGCCGGCCCAGCCGCGGACGAGGCCATCGGCTGGGCCGCGCTCGCCATCAAGGCCCGGCTGCCGCTGGATCTTCTCCGCGACACGGTGGCGCCCTTCCCCACCTACAGCGAGGCCTACCTGGCAGCCCTCGAGTCGCTCAGGGACTGAGCTTCAGGCCCGCCCCACCAGCCGATCGAGGGAAATCGCGCCCGGACCGGCAATGCCCACCGCCACCGCAGCCAGCCCCAGGCTGAGGGCGAACTCGTACCCGCCCTGCCCATAGAGGCCCACCTTCCAGTGGGCCTTGGCGACCGCCACGCTCATGTTGACGGCAATCACAGTCGCCGTCAGTGGGGTGGCTACACCCAAAGCGAGAGCAACTCCCCCACCCAGCTCGGCGACGCCGCTCAAGCGGGCGGAAGTCATCGGGTAGGGAACATCCATCTTGGCCAGCGCGGAGCCGAAATTCTCGGGCCCACTGCTTGCCCAGGCCTGCTTGTAGTTAGAGCCCATCAGGCGCGCGAGCCAGCTCGGCGGCACCCGTT
>PLDE01000098.1 GCA_003135035.1 Candidatus Dormiibacterota bacterium
AGACCAGGATGGGAGCGGCGATCCCGTCGTGACGCAGTTCCAAGGCTTCGGTGACGGTGGCGGTGGCAACCCAGCTCGCCCCCTGCCGGAGGGCAACCCGGGCGACCCCCAGCGCCCCATGGCCGTAGGCGCCCGCCTTGACGACCGCCATCAAGGGCGTTCCCGCCAGCTCCTCGATCATCGCCGCTACGTTGCGTCCCAGTGCGTCTTGATCCAGCTCGATCCAGGTCGGACGGCGTGGGGATCGGTACTGGGCGTCGGGCGGACCGGAGGTGCTCAAGGGCCGGAGACCCGGGCTCTCTGGACGGAGTCTTGCTGCCGCCGCACCGCCTCCTGGGACTCGACCAGGGCATCGGCCACCTCGCTGGCGAGGATGCCTGCCCGTCCGCGCAGGAAGCCCAGTCGGGTACCTGCCTCGCCGTGGACGAATACTCCAGTGCGAGCAGCTTGGTAGGGCTCCAATCCCTGTGCCAACATGGCCCCGATCAGCCCAGCCAGAACATCGCCGGTTCCCCCGCTGGCCAGTGCTGAAGTGGCATGGACATCCACCCACAGGCGTCCATCCGGGCTGGCAACCACCGTCCCTGCACCCTTCAGGACAACGACTGCCTTCAAGTCGGCCGCGAGATCACGAGCTGACCTGATCCGATCTGCCTCGATGGCGCCGACGTCTATCCCCGCCAGCCGGGCCGCCTCCAAGGGATGCGGGGTGAGCACGCTCCTCCCCGGGATTCGCCCGCGCAGGTGAGTTTTAGCGGAGAGGACATTGAGGGCGTCGGCGTCGAGGACCAGGCCCCAATTGGCCTGCCCAGCCATCGTGAAGAGCTCGTCGAGGAGCCCCTCGGTTGCATCGGACTGGCCCAGGCCGGGCCCGCAGACGACCGCTTGAGCCGAATCCAGGGCGGCGCTCGCCTGTCCCAAACATCCGGCATCGAGCGAGGCGCCCTTGCTGCTGACTGGCACCCGGATCAGCTCCGCTGGACCGCCCGGCATCCCTGAGTTTGCCACCAGCGCCTTGGCCTTGCCGGCGCCGCCGCGGAGGGCCCCGAGGCTGCAGAGGATCGCGGCTCCGGGAAACTCGGCGCTCCCGGCGATCAGGACGACCGTGCCGTAGGTGCCCTTGTTTCCCTCCGTGGAGCGGTCGGGCATCTCGAGGTCATCGGGGAGAGCTCCCCACAACCATCGGCTTCCCCGTCCCAATGGGTTGAGGGCAGCGACGGCAACCCCCAAGCCGGCATCGTGGGTGAGGCTGATGGATAGGCCCTCCACCGGGGCACCGTCGACCAGCATCTCAGGCGCTCCGCCCGGGCGTCTGATCACGGCAATGCGGCTGTAGCGGGGGATCTTCCAGCCCAGTCCGCCAAATACCTTGCGCACGGCCTCCTTGGCGGCCCAACGGGCCGCTAGGCGCTCGGGACGGTCTTGGCAGTACTCGGCCTCATCGGGGGTGAAGTACTTGGTCAGGAACTCCGGACGCCGCTCGATCAGTCGCCGAACCCGCTCTACCGAACTGACGTCGACCCCGACGGCAAGAGGTGGGTTGACCCCCTCGGGGCCGGGCTCGCTCACTCGACGGTGACGGACTTGGCCAGATTCCTCGGCCGGTCCACGTCGAGTCCTTTGCTCAGGGCGGCATGGTAGGCGAGCAGCTGACCGACCAGAGCGGTGGTCAGGGGGGCGACCATCTCGGGCAGCCGGGGCACTTGGATGATGTGGTCGGCGACGCCATCCAGGGTGGAATCGCCGTCGTTGACGATGGCCAGAATCGGGCTCTGCCTTGCCTTCGACTCCTGGACATTGCTGCGAATCTTCTCGCGGGTGACCGACTCGGTGGCGAAGGCAACCACGGGCATGCCCTCGTCAAGAAGAGCGATCGGGCCGTGCTTGAGTTCGCCGGCGGGATGGGCCTCAGCATGAACGTAGGAGACCTCCTTCAGCTTCAAGGCAGCCTCCATCGCGGTGGGGTAGTTGTATCCCCGTCCCACGTAAATAGCCGACTGGTAGCCCGCCAACCACCGGCCCAAAGAAGCGATGCTCTCCTCCAGCCCGAGGATCTGTCGCTGGATCGCGGGCACGGCTCGAAGCGCGGCTCCCAGCTCCCGGCGATCCGCCTCACCCAAGGTGCCCCGGGCCTGCGCCAGGCGCATCGCCAGCAAGAGACCGCAGGCCACCTGGTTGACAAAGGTCTTGGTCGCCACCACGCAGACCTCGGGTCCGGCGTGCATGTTGATGACCGCGTCGGCCTCCAGCGAGAGCGTGCTGCCGACGACGTTGGTGAGAGCCAGGAGGTGACTGCCTTGGGTGCGAGCCAGGCGCGCCGCCGCCAGCGTGTCGGCCGTCTCCCCGGACTGCGAGATGGCGACCATCAGGGTCCTGCCGTCGGGAGGCTGCGGTCGGTAGCGCCACTCGGAGGCGACATCCACGGCGACCGGGATCTTGGCCAGATCCTCGATGGCGTACTTGGTCAGGAGTCCGGCGATGTAGGCGGTGCCCGTGCCCACGATCTGGACGCGCTGGAAAGCCTTCAGATCGGTGTCGTCCAGGGCCCAGTCGACGAACTCCACGCGGCCGTGACCCAAGAGCCTTCCCCGTACCGCGTTCTCAAGTGCGGCAGGTTGCTCGTTGATCTCCTTGGCCATGAAGCTGGGGAATCCACCTCGCTCGGCCTGGATCACGTCCCAGTCCACCCGGACCACCCGGGGGACGGACTCACTGCCGTCAACGATCGAGCTGATCACCGGGCCGACAGGACTCAAGACGGCCATGTCCCCCTCTCCCAGCACCAGTGCCTGCTTGGTGTAGGGGATGATCGCGGTGAGATCGGAACTGAGGAACCACTCATCCCGACCCACACCGACCACCAGGGGCGCGTTCAGCCGCGCCCCGATCAGAGTTTCGGGATCGGTCGAGCTCAGCACCACCAGGGCGTAAGCCCCGGATAGACGGCCCAGGGCTCGCCGGGTGGCGGCCACCAGGTCGCCGGCGTAGTACTGCTCGATCAGGTGGGGAACCACCTCACTGTCGGTGTCCGAACTGAACTCATGCCCGGCCTCGATGAGCTCTGCCTTGAGGGCGGCAAAGTTCTCGATGATTCCGTTGTGGATGACGAAGAAGCGGCCCGTGCAATCGCTGTGCGGGTGAGCATTTGCATAGGAGGGCCGACCGTGCGTCGCCCAGCGCGTGTGGCCGATGCCAAAGGTTCCGTGGACCGGCCGTTCGTGGAGTACTTCCTCGAGCTTGCGCAACTTGCCTGGCGCGCGCCGCAACTGCAGCCCGTCGCCATTGCCACCCACAGCGATCCCCGCCGAGTCGTAGCCGCGATACTCGAGCCTGCGCAGTCCCTCAATAATGATGGGGACGACTTCCGTGCTGTTGCCGACGTATCCGACGATGCCGCACATAGTCTTTTAGCGTACCCCAGGGGTTCAGGTGAGGAGCAGACGACGAAAGTTGTAGA
>PLDE01000033.1 GCA_003135035.1 Candidatus Dormiibacterota bacterium
CCCCCCAGCCGACCCAGTTCGACGGCGGCAAGATTCTTGCCAGGGTTGGAATCGTAGTCCGGGTCCGTAGACTCCTGGACGATGGCGAAGGCCAGTCGGTTGAGATCGGCAGGCTTTCTTGACCGCTTGAGCAAACCATGAGTCTAGCGGCTGATCTCAGGTTGGCCAAATTCAAATTGACCCACTACCGGATCGTTGGTGGTGGGTCCGTTTGGCTCTTCCGCACTGTGAAATCAGCCCGGCATGTGAACTCGGACAGGCGGTCGAGAAAGCCACCCAATCTCGGCCCCCGAGAAACTCCTGCGACCAGAACGCCAATTGCCAAAGGGAGTCCTGCCGGGCTGGCGCCGATACGGGTGAGGCAGCCGCGCTGGGCCGAGCTGGATCCCGGCAACGCCGCGGCGCTTGAACTACAGCCTCGGACTCGTTCCGGATCCCTGCGGGTCTGAGCGCAGTCCTGCCTAGGTTCTGCCCGATGGGGTCGCGGGCAGAGGAGCTGTCAGCCAGTGATCACCACGCGGGCGCCATCAGGAGTCCAGCCATAAAGAAACTTCATTGCGCTGTAGGGCACCTGCACGCATCCGTGACTAGCATCGGCGCCGTTCTCCGAGCCCGGCCCGTACACCGAGGCTGCTTCCCAGGGAGCGTCGTGGATAAAGAAACCCCCAGTCAGGAAGTTCATGACCCAGTTCGCCCACTCGGGATGGTAGTAGTAGCGGCTCCCTGGCGGCCACGGCGAGATGAACAGGTAGGGCGTCATCTTCCAATGGATGGAAGAGATACCGGTCGGCGTGCGCAGCCCCGGCATCCCGGCCGTGATCGGGGTCGTGAGCACGACCTGGCCGTTGTCGTAGGCGGTGAGGGATTCGGCGGCCAGGTGGACGACTATGACCTTGCCTGGTCCGGGGTCGGCGGCCGCGAGGGCGAGAGCTGAGCCATATAGGGTGAGGGAGAGATAGCCGGTCTCGGCAAGAGGAGCTCCGCCCTTGTCTCCGACCCAAGCCATGAGCTGATAGGTGCCGGCAGGCCAGCCGGCCGTGCTGTAGATGAAGGTCCTGACATCGGTCCAACCGCGGACGAGGGTCCACACTCCCCCGGCTCGGGAGCGGAAGAAGGCGTAGCTGGGGAGGTAGCCGGGCGCACAGTCGGCGCTCACAGTCACCGTCTCAGGAGCCCCGGTGACTGCGGCTGATGTTGCGGCGACGAGACCCCCGCCAGAGCAGCCGGAGGTCGGGCGGGTCACCGTGTAGCTGGTTACGGCCTGAAGCTGAGGGGTGGCCTGCGACTCGTCGGTAACCCACACCAGGAGGTTGTACTCACCCACCGCCCAGGTATTGGTGTCGTAGCTGAAGCTGTGGTCAGCGGTCCACCCTTGGGCCAGGACCCAGTGCCCGCCCGCAGCCGCGTAAAAGTAGGCGTAGACCGGGGCAGCCGGGCAGATGGCAGCCGCCGTGACCGTAGCGGGGGTGCCAATCGGAGAGTTGGGGTTGGCGCTGGCGCTAATTGACGAGCAGGGAGTCGGCGCGACCAGAGAGTATGAGATCGCAGTCTGCGCCTGCGGAATGGTCAACGGTCCGTCGCTCGCCCAGACCAAGAATTGGTATGAGCCGTCGCTAAGGCCACGCGTATCGAATGTGTACGCTCCCTCGGTCCACCCAGAGATGAGAGTCCAAGGTCCGGATGTGCCGCCGCGCTCGAAGTAGGCATATGAAGGAGTCGTGCCACAGCTGGCCGCGCCGCTGAGATTGATCTCAGTCCCGGAAGCCGCGGGCTGAGCCGGAGTCGCCACCAGCGTGACGCTGCTGCAAGCAGTGCCGGGTGCGGAGGCGAGCACGACCCGAGACCCGGCGACCGCAACTGCGCTCACTAGGGCTAGGACCATCAGGACCGACGGGAGACCGGCTACACAGATCCTGCGAGCCCTCACCTCAGTCGGCCCCGATCGGCCATGGCGATTGGCAGCGGGACCGGGGCTGGACAACGAGCAGCTCCGACCTGGGCATCGCTGGCGGTCCGGGTCGGGACAGTGCCTGAGCGTGGCTGGCGACTGGTGGCGCAGACCGCGGAGCAGCAGGGTTGCGAGCCCGAGCCAGCCCGTGAAGCGGATGCCCCTGGTTGGGCGCCGCCTTCATAGGTGGCAGCCCCGCCAGCCGACAGGCTTCCAGCGCGGCATCCGAAGGCGCGCTCCTCAGGGATTGGTAGATCGGTGATGTACTGATCGACCGCGGTCCACGGCGCTGAACTCATCGACCTTCCGTCGTCTGGCCCAGAACCGATGCGACGTCGGTCTGGGCAAAGTCGTCACCCTTGAAGAGCAACGGCTCGCCGGTGGCGCGGGCTAGCGCGTAGGCGAAGCAGTCTACGAGGTTGAGCCCAGCGGCATGGCCGCTCCCCTTTCCGAAGTCTCGGTAGGCTTGGCGCGCGATCTCGGCATGCCTCTTAGTCACCGGCTCGACTCTGACGCGCCGGGCAGCCAGAAGGTCATCGAATCGACCGCTGAGCACCGGATCACGGTGTGCGTCAATCACGACGGCGGCCTCAATGTACGTTCCTGCTGAGATGAGTGGTTCGGTCACGTGGCCGATGGCATCGATGT
>PLDE01000237.1 GCA_003135035.1 Candidatus Dormiibacterota bacterium
GGTTGGCTGCCTCTCGGTGGGTGTCACCTTCGCCCAGGCTCTGGCGGCCGGGTTGGGTCTACCGATCGTGGGTGTCAACCATATGAGTGGGCACGTGTTAGCGGCGCGGATTGAGGACCCCCTGCTTGAGCCTCCCTTTGTGGCTCTGGTGGTCAGCGGTGGTCACACCGACCTGATCCACTACCAAGCGCACGATCGCGTGGTTCTTCTGGGAGCCACCAGGGACGACGCCGTGGGCGAGGCGTTCGACAAGGTCGCCCGTATGCTCGGGCTGCCCTATCCCGGAGGACCGGCCATCGACCGGGTCGCCGGGGAAGGCGATGCGCTGCGCTACCGGTTGCCCCGCCCGGCGCTACCCGACTTTGCCTTCTCCTTCAGTGGCCTCAAGACCGCCGTCCTCTACTTGGTCCGGGACCTCGGCGATCTGGACCGGCAGCAAGTGGCTGATCTGGCGGCCAGCTTCCGGCTGGCGGCGGTGGAGACTCTCTGTACCCAGCTTGAGGCGGCGGTGGAGTACACCGGGAGCAGTAAGGTCGTCCTAGCCGGCGGCGTGGCGAGTAACCAACTCCTCCGGCTCCTGGTGCGAGAACGCCTGGACGGCATTGCGGCGGTTACGATTCCGGCACCGGGACTCTGCACCGACAACGCCGCCATGATCGGGGCCGCCGCTTGGACCAAGGTGGCATACCAAGGCTTCGACGACCCTCCTTTTGGGGCTGAACCGGGGCTGCGCGCGTACGCGTGACCAGCGCGGCTTCTCAGCGCTCGGGGAGGCCCATGGTGAAGTCCCAGAATCCGGCTCGGCGCGGGTAACTCCGCCCACACTTGGTGCAGTGGGCTGCCGCGTCAGACCAGCTGAGGTTGCCGTGACAGCTGGGGCAGCAGGTGCGCTCGGCCAGCCCGGACAGATGGGCTGGCGTTTCGGCGGCTAGGCTGCGTAGGCTCACCTCCCGGGGGCGACTTCGGGTGGCCAGCAGGAACTGGCTCGGACCCCACCAGCCGCGCCCCAGGCGCTGGGTTGCCAGCTCCATGGAGTAGACAGCTGGTCGCAAGCCGCTGACCAGACTTGCAGGCAGAACCTGGTCCCAGCGTCGGAAGTTGTTGACACTAGCCGCGGTGTGAGTGCGGAATCCGGAGCGGCGCAGGCTCTGCCGCACCGCGCCGAGTTGGAAGGTGTAGAAGGGGTATTCGGTGGAGCCGGTGATAATCGGCGTGGGTCCTCGCAACTGTCCGCTCTGCCCGCTCCGGAGCGAGCGCAATCTCGCGAGAACGTGGTGCTTTATGGGCACGTCAACAAGCCAGCGCCGCGCCACCGTGCGACTCATCTCGGTCAGACAGCGATCCACGTCGGTCATGTGGTGCAGTACCCGGATCACCATGGCCGAGTCCACCGCCGAGTCAATCAGTGGCATTCGGCCCAGGTCGGCCCGGATCAGGTGGACTCGACCGGCCGCGATCTCGGTACCCAAGCGCTGGGCGGCCCGGGTCAGCTGGGTGACCGAGTAGTCGACCAAGACCACGTTCTTCGCGACCGAGCGGTAGTGGATGGCGTTACGCCCGTAGCCGCCGCCAAAGTCCGCAAACCAGTCGGCGTGGCCAAGTCGGGGAAGGAGTCGGCGCAAGATGCGCGCCTCGACCCACTGTTCGTAGTCTCGGTTGCCCCAGAAAGCGCAGTAATCGAAGCCGCTGTCATAGTCGACGATGCGGGAGTTGCCCGGGGATTCCGCGGGGCTGGGGGATGTCATGAACTTCATGGATCGTAGTCGCCCAGGGCTGGGGAGCACTCAGATCGGGAGGAGGCCCGAACGGACTTGCAGGTGAGGTGGGTTCCGGGATAGACTATTAGCACTCACGAGGGTTGAGTGCTAATAGTGCAGGAGGAAGGGAATGGCCCTAAAGCTACGGCCACTAGCTGACCGTGTCGTCGTCAAGCCGCTGGAGCGGGAAGAGACCACCAAGAGCGGGATCGTACTTCCCGACACCGCCAAGGAGAAGCCCCAGGAGGGCCTGATCGAGGCGGTCGGCAACGGCAAGTACAACGAGCAGACCGGGCAAAGGGTCGCCCTCGATGTCGCCATCGGCGACCGGGTGATTTACGCCAAGTACTCGGGTTCTGAGATCAAGATTGACGAGCAAGACTACCTGATCCTCTCCGAGCGGGACATTCTCGCCGTGGTCGCGTCCAACGGCAAGAAGTCCTAACCAAAATGAGCCGCGGGCTCGCGGTGGCCACTTCTTGAGTTGCCGCGAGCCCCGCCCCCAAGCCTAGGAGCAAGGATTAAGTGCCAGCAAAGCAGCTGAAGTTTGACGATCAGGCGCGCGATGCCCTCCTGCGGGGAACCGCCCAGGTGGCGGCTGCGGTCAGGCCCACCCTGGGCCCCCGAGGTCGCTCGGTGGTGATCGATCGCCGCTACGGCAGTCCCCAGATCACAACCGACGGAGCCACCATCGTCCGGGACATCGAGCTTCCAGACCATTTCGAGAACATGGGAGCGCAGCTTCTGGCCGAGGCCGCCCGCCGGGCCAATGACACGGCTGGGGACGGGACCACCACAGCCGCACTACTGGCGGAGGCGATGGTCGAAGAAGGCGTTCGAAACCTGGCCTCCGGTGCGTCTCCAATCGACCTCAAGCGGGGCATCGAGAAGGCCACCAAGGCAGCCCTGGCTGAGTTGGACCGGCTGAGCCGGCCCCTGGCGGGACGCGACGACATCCTCCAGGTGGCGACCATCTCCAGTGGCAGCAAGGAGATCGGAACCATGATCGCCGACGCCATGGAGAGGGTCACCTCCGAGGGCGTGATCACAGTCGAGGACTCCTCCGGCATCGACACCGAGGTTGAGGTGGTCGACGGGATGCAGTTCGACCGCGGCTTCGTGTCCGCCTACCTGGTCACAGACCAGGCGGGTATGGAGGCCGTGCTGGAGAGGCCGCTCATCGTTCTGACGCCACGCAAGCTGTCGGCGATCGCTGACATCGTCCCGGCGATGGAGCTGGCGGTGAAGTCGGGACGTCCCTTGCTGGTCGTCGCTGAGGACATCGACGGTGAGGCACTGGCCACTCTGGTGGTGAACAAGCTCCGCGGCACGCTCTCCGCCTGCGCCGTCAAGGCGCCGGGCTTCGGCGATCGCCGTTCGGCCATGCTCCAGGATCTGGCCGTGCTGACCGGCGCCGAGGTGATCTCTGAGGAGCTCGGGGTCACCATGGAGGGCTTGCAAGAGCACCAGGCGGGGNNCCGACTGGGACCGCGAGAAGCTTCAGGAGCGCAAGGCTCGTCTGGTCGGGGGCGTAGCGGTGATCAAGGTCGGCGCCCCGACCGAGACCGCGCTCAAGGAACGCAAGGAGCGGGTCGAGGACGCACTCGACGCGACCCGAGCTGCTGTTGCCGAGGGAATCCTTCCCGGCGGCGGCAGGAGCCTCCTGCTCGCTGCACAGGTTCTGGACGGAGTCAAAGCCAGCGGTGACGAGGAGACCGGTGTTGACATCGTGCGGCGCGCCCTCCAGGTGCCGACCCGGCAACTGGCTGCCAACGCTGGCCTGGACGGGTCAGTGGCACTGGAGAAGGTTTTGTCGATGGGAGCCACCGAGGGCTTGGACCTGCTCACTCTTGAGTACGGAGACCTGCTCAAGGCGGGCATCATCGATCCCACCAAGGTGG
>PLDE01000161.1 GCA_003135035.1 Candidatus Dormiibacterota bacterium
TGGCCTTGCTCCAGTTGACCCCAGCGTTGCCGGAAGTCCAGAGATCTGCCTCCCGCCCGGCCTCAGCCAGAACAACGGCACTCTCGGCTGAGACGAGGTCGAGGGCGGTCACCTGACCGGCGGGTATGGGGGTCGTCCGGAGCGACCAGTTGATCCCCCCGTTGCCCGTGGAGTAGGCCAGGGCGAGAGCTCCCGCTGCCCGGGGCGCATCGAGTACCCAACCGTGCGCCGGGTTGGCGAAGGACACCAGCAAGCGACCGACCGGCAGAGCAACTGCTGATGCCGCCGTCCAGCTCCCCGACGAATTGGCGAAGACGCGGAGCGAGTCCGTGCTGCTCCCCTGCTCCACGACCGATACCAGGGCGCCGCCACCGGGGATGAGCTGCGGGGGAGCGACCGAAACCGCCGCCGCGGGAGCGTAGCCACCAGAGAAGACAACCGGCTGCCAGGACGTTCCCGCGTTGCTGCTGTGCCACAAGGCGGCGACGCCAGTGCAGTGCCCGGTGACCCAGCCGCTGCTTGGCGATGTGAACCACACTGAGGTGGGTGCACAAGTCCCGGTCGGCAGGGCAGGCAGCGGCACCGTTGACCACGTCTGGCCGGCGTCCGTGCTGCTGACCACAGTCTCATTGCCGAGTACGGCAAACATCCGTTTGGGAGTGAGAACGTAGATCGGGTCGGGACCCGTGGATACGGCGTTGGGCAGAATCCCCGCCGTCCAGCCCGCACCCCCGTCGCTGGTGAAGGCGAAGGTGGAGTCGCGGATGTACTGATAGGCGAGAAACACCACCACAGCCGAGGTGGCACTGGCCACCGTCAGCGCCACCCCGCCATTGCTGGCGTTGCCCGGAGGCGTCACATCCTGCCAGCGCCCGCCCGCGTCCGTGGTGCGCACCACGCGCCAGTACTGACCGGTCGGGACTACCGCCCAACCCACCTGAGGACTCTGAAAGTTGACCATCTCGATCTGCTCCACCAATCGGCCCTCAGTCGTGTAGGGGATGGGGGCGGCATCGGGCGCCACGGGCGCCACCGGGAGATGGCTGATTCCGAAGGTGATCGCCGCCAAGCCAAGCACCGCCGGCAATAGCAGCCCGCGCCAGGTCCGCCACCAGGGCCTGGGAGGGCGCGCGGTCACTGACTGATGATGGTCCGAAGCTGCTCGTCGATCAAGGACGCGTACGAGGTGATCACGCTGGCCTGGCTGAGCGCCGCGTCCTGCGCCAGGCTGACCTCCTGGCCACCCGGCTTGACGAAGTAGAGCACGGTAGGGTGGTCAACCATCTGCAGTCGGGGAATCTCGATGGGTAGGGAGAAATCGCTCCAGACTCGCTCCAGCTGGGGCAGCGAGCCGGTGAGATACTGCCAGTTGGGTAAGCGATTGAGCAGCATGGTGTTGTCGAAGGCGCGGACCTCGGAGCGACTACGGTAGATCGGGTTGGCGACCACCGCGACGAACTCGACATGCTTGGCAAGTTGGCCCAGGCCGCGGTCGGCGGCGGCCAGTTGCTCGGCCATGATCGGGCACTGGTAGTAGCAGACGGGGTCAAGGAAGGTCAGCACCACCGCCTTGTCCGACCACTCGCGCAGATCAACCGGCCGCCCCGCCTGGTTCACCAAGGTGAGGTCGGGCAGGCTTTGGTCGCTCACCGGGGACAAGGCGCCACCGGTGTTGAGTGCCTCGATGGTGGCCGACTGGGCGGCCGCTACCGGTAACCCCAGCAGCACCGGTACCAGGGCCACCCCGATCGCCAGCAGTCCGCCCAAGGCAACCACCTTGCGCAGTGCCCAAATCCGGGCAGCCGTGGCTGCCGTTCGTGCGCTCGCGGGCAGCGCCCGAGTCGGTAGCCAGGCGGAAATCAACATCACTGCGAGAAGGGGCGACAGGTTGGGATCGGTGGCCGTCCGGCTGCCCAGGGCGCCGAAATCCTGGCCGATCCACCAAGTCAACGCCAGCCAAACCATCGCCCCGATGGTCCACCGCCGGGGCACTCTGCCGGAGACCAACCCCAAGCCCAGGACCGCCTGGATCACTATGAACAAGGAGTTGAGGAGGACCGGCTGAGCCTGGGCCAAGTGGGCCATGCCGAGTACCGGAGCGGAGAAGAATCCCGGCTGGGGCACCCGCCCCATGGCGAAGAACATGGCGCTGAGACCCTTTCCCGTCCAGAAGCCCTCGGCCGGGATGGCTTGCAGCAAGGCCCCCAGGAGCAGGACGGCGCCAACCCCAATCTGAATCCCGCGGGTGGCTCGCCCACCCGCCCAGATCCGCAGCGGAGCGAGGAGGAGCCCCGCAGCAGCGACGTAGATAAGGACCGCTCCCGGTGCCCCCATGAGCTCGGTGGTACCGGAAACCAAGAGGCCGCCCAGCGCCTCTCCCCCGACCCAGACGAAGAGACCCCAGGCGATCGACGCCCAGAGTGCTGCCTTGCCAAGGAAGGTATCGCCGCCGGCCAGGATGCCCACCCCAAGCCCCACCTGAATGAACACCGTGCCCACCGCCAGGTCCAGGGGATGGGCCTGCCAGAAGTAGACCTCCCAATTGAGCAGGTTCGCCAACAGGTGGGGCTGCCCCTGGGCTGACGCGGCGACAATGTTCTTGGCGAAGCCGCCGGGCATGGCCGGTTGGGCCTGAAGGAGCCCGTCGACGATCCAGAGGATGCCCAAGGCGCGGCGCAGGAACAATCGTGCTGGGATGGCTGGCCAGAGGCCTCCCCGAGGAACCGCGCTCAGGTCGCTTGCCTTTCCCTGGCGCTCGTCCAGGTAACGGAAGCCGACCTGCACCCCCCAGCAGAGCCAGACCAGGCCCAGGATGATGACTAGGTCGATGAAGAGGTAGGGGTAGAAACCGCCGATGGTCTCTGACCCGTAGCTCCCCATTCCAGGCATTTCCGTCCCCGGTGCGCAGAATCTGGCCGCCGCTGACCCTGGCCATAATACTCGCGGTCTCGATCGCGTCCCCCAGGATCGAACTCAAGCTGCGAGCACCTATCATGGCGCCGGCCGAGCAGCCGAGTCCCAGCGCTCTAACCTTTCGTCGCCTGGCCGCGACGCAATCGAGGAACTGGCCGCCAATTGCGGAGATCTGATCGATGAAACCTGAGTGCATGCCGGGCATGGTCATGCCCGGCTGCGCGACAACGGTACCGTCACGTTCGCAGATCGGCCCTCCGATCATTGAGCTGGCGCTGATCGTCGTGATCGTCCTCTCCACCTACGTTCTCTTCATCTTCATCTGGCGATACCTGCAGCGCGGGCGCATCGCCAGCTATCAGGCGTTGCCCGATCTTCTCGGTCACGCCGCCCATGCGCTGGGGATGATCGGCATGGCGCTGTTGATGATCGGCACGGTCGCCAGCATCGGGCCACTTGTCTCCTACGTGGTCGCTTTCGGCGTTTTTGCCCTACTTTTCCTGGTCCGCTTAATAGCCGGCTGGAGCTCGCGCGATCGTCGCGCGGAGGGCTGGCATTTCTTCATCAATGCCTCCATGGCCTACATGTTCTCTGCCTCCAACATCGCTGTCGTCACCGCCGCCTGCCTGATCTTCTACGTCTGCTTTATCGGTCTCAGCGTTCGCAGCTCGCGGAGTTCGCTCGAGGGCCGGGGCGGAGGGCTTCGCGAGAGCCCCTCGCTACGACTTCTCGGCGTCAACGGCGACATCACTATCGCCGTCTCCATGATGCTGATGCTGACCGTCACCCAGTGGCCGCAGTGGTTCACCTAGATCAGCTCCCAAGCCGGCCCGGCTGGGGGGCCGCTGCCGACCGCTCCGGCCCTCGTTAGAGTAGATCCCATCGTGATCGCGAGCAGCGCTGTCCGCTCGGTGGGGAATGGTGTCGGCTTGGACTCCTGGATCTCCTCCCCCCGGCTGCCTACTGGTCTGAGTGCAGGCAGCCGAGCCTGGGGGTGGCTACCTTGAAATCCGCCCCCAAGGGCACTGAACCCACCCGGGGCACAGCGCTCGCATCCGCTGTTGGCAGCCAGGACGCCTCCCCCTCAGACGCGGTCTCCAGGCGACCTCAATTCGAGCAGATCCAGCTGACCATTCGAGGCATGAGCTGCGGCGCCTGCGCCGCCAAGATCGAGCGCAGCCTGAACAGTCTCGAACACGTGAGGGCCCAGGTGAACTACGCCTCGGAACGGGCCACGGTGTCCCTCTTTGCCGAGGTGCCAGTTCAGCTCCTGATCAAGCGGGTTGAGTCGGTCGGATACGGCGCCGAGCTGGCGGGAACCAGCCACAGTGCGGCCGACGACGCCGCCGAGGATGACCGCCGAGTTCGCTATCTGGGACGTCGGCTCCTGGTCGCCGCCCTGATCTTCATGCCCCTAGGCGAATGGTCGACGGCGTTCTCCCTGCTCCCCTGGCTCCGTTTCCCCGGCTGGCAATGGCTCTTCATCGCGCTGGGAGCTCCAGTCGTGCTCTGGGCAGCGTGGCCCTTCCATCGGGCCGCGCTCCGGGCGGCTCGACACGGCTCGTCAACCATGGACACGCTGGTCTCGATGGGTATCAGCGCCGCCACTGGCTGGTCGGTATATGCCATGTTTTTCCGAGATTTCAGCGAGCCTGGGCGCTCGGGGCTCTACGTTCTCCTCCATCAGGGTGGCGGCGCGCTCTACCTCGACGTGGCCGCCGGAGTGACCACCTTCTTGCTGGCCGGGCGCTTCTTTGAGGCGCTTGCCCGGCGCCGGGCTGGCAACGCGCTCCGAGCGCTGGCGGCGGTGGCGGCCAAGGACGTGTCCATCCTCCAGGGCGACGGGTCGGAGCGACGCTTGCCCGTGGCCGAGCTGAGGGTTGGCGATCGCTTCGTGGTACGTCCTGGCGAGACAGTCGCAACCGACGGCCGGGTGGTGCTGGGCCAGTCGGCGGTCGACTGCAGTTCCATGACCGGCGAGTCGCTAGCCGTCGACGTCGGCCAAGGCGGTCCGGTGCTGGGCGGCACGGTTGTGGTGACCGGTCGCCTGATCGTTCGGGCAACCAAGGTTGGCGGCGAGACCCAGCTGGCCCAAATGGTCGAGCTGGTTGAGCAGGCGCAGCTGCAGAAGGCCTCGGTTCAGCGTCTCGCCGACCGAATCTCTGGAGTCTTCGTGCCGACCGTCGCGACCGGCGCGATCATCACCTTTGCCGCCTGGATGATCTTCTCGGGATCACTAGAGTCTGCCTTCAGCGCGGCGCTGGCAGTCCTGATCATCGCCTGCCCGTGCGCTCTTGGACTGGCCACGCCGGCTGCCCTGCGGGTGGCGTCGGGGCGCGGAGCCCAGCTGGGCATCTTCTTCAAGGGCCACCAGGGACTCGAGACGTCGCGAGCGGTGGACACCGTCCTCTTGGATAAGACGGGCACCGTCACGCAGGGCAAGATGTCCCTGGCTGGCCTCTTCGTCCTACCGGGAGTGGACCAGGCGGCGTTGCTCCGTGATGTGGGGGCCTTGGAGCAGGCCAGTGAGCACGCTGTGGCGACCGCCATCGTGGTCGCCGCCCGTCAGGAGAATCCGGATCTACCGCAGCCAACTAGGTTCCTGAACCTGCCCGGGATGGGCGCCAGCGGAGTCGTCGAGGGTCGCCAGTTCCTGGTCGGGCGACCCCAGCTACTCTCCGAGCGCGGGGTCAGCATCCCAGCCGAACTGAGCGCCCAGTGCCGAAGCTGGGAGGTGACGAGCCACACAGCGGTGCTAGTGGCTCGCGACGATCATGCGGTGGCGGCTTTGGCGGTCGCCGATGTTGTCAAACCCTCCGCCGCCGCCGCGGTGGCCGAGCTCCAGCACCTCGGCCTCAACTGCGTCTTGGTCACCGGCGACAATCAGGCCACGGCTCGGTCCGTGGCAGCTGCGGTCGGCATCCGCGAGGTGCTCGCGGGCGCCCTGCCGACGGAGAAGGTGCGGATCATCCGCGAACTCCAGGCCCAGGGACACTGCGTCGCCATGGTGGGCGACGGGGTCAACGACGGCCCGGCTCTGGTACAGGCGGATCTGGGACTCGCCATCGGCGCCGGCACCGATGTGGCGATCAATGCCGCCGACCTGATCTTGGTTCGCGACGATCTCCGCGTGGTGCCTGACGCGATCCGGCTGGCTCGACGCACGGTGCGTACCATCCGGGGCAACCTGCTCTGGGCCTTCGGCTACAACGTGGTGGCGATTCCCCTGGCCGCAGCGGGTCGGCTCGACCCACTGATAGCCGGCGGAGCCATGGCCCTATCCTCCGCCTTTGTGGTCTGGAACAGCTCCCGACTACGTCGCTTCGAAGGTCTTCCGGGAGTGGCTGGACCGCAGGTAGCTGCGGCCGTGCCGGCGACCTCCGGTCGAGCTCTGCCCAACTTCGCGGAGTAGCTCCGGTAATCAGCTGGAATGCGAGCCAATCTCGCGCCAAGCGCCCCTGACCCGGGCTGACTTGGCCCGCCTTCGTGCCTACCGATGGCTGGGTCTGGCCGGCGTCGTGGTCGTGCTCTGCGCCGCCGCCTCCATCCTCCTCAGCCAACCGACATCCGCCAGTCAACGGCGGACTCAATTCCACTCCATGGTGGCGACTCTGCGTGCAGACCTAACTGCCTGCGACAACCGTGCCGCGGCGGCAGTTTGGGCCTGGCAGAAGCGCGTTCAAGGGAGCGGCTCGCTGTCCCACGCCGAGGCGACCGCCAAAGCCGCAGCCGTGGCGTGCAATCCGAGTACCGGCAACGGCGTCTTCAACCTGACCCTCTACGCCGTCCCCACCGCGCTCCCCAAACTTCGGCTCAATTACGCCGTGAGCTGTCTTGGGGTGTGGGCCCAGGAGGACGTGCAGCCAGCCATGCTGGCAATCCAGGATTTGCTGCGCCAGCCTGCCGATCAAACCGAGGCCACTGCCTACCGCCGCGCGGCGGGCTTCGCCGCCGGAGATCCGCGCGGGGTCTTCGTCGCCGCGAAGCCCCAACTGCTCCAGGATGAAGCGGGCCTGATAGTGATCGTCGCCGGGGCCGAGGCCGGCTTCGACATAAGCCAAGGTGGTTGCGAAGCCTG
>PLDE01000073.1 GCA_003135035.1 Candidatus Dormiibacterota bacterium
CCGGAGAGCTCGTGCGGGTACCTACGCCCCAGGCCCTCCAAGCCAACCACCTGGAGAAGGTCCCCGACTCGGCTTGTGGACCGAGCACGCCGGGAGAGGCCGAAGCCGACGTTCTCGTCGACGGTCAGATGGGGGAAGAGCGACGCCTCCTGGGGAACATAGCCGACGCGCCGGCTCTCCGGCCTGATAAAGCGGCGTCCATCGTCGACGATCTCGCCGGCCAAACTCAGCTGGCCCCGGTCAGACCGCTCCAGGCCGGCAATCAAGCGAAGCAAGGTGGTCTTACCGCTCCCGGATGGCCCCAGGATGGCGGTCAGCGACCTCGACTCGACGACGAGATCAAGACCTCGCAGCACGGGGGTGTCCCGGAAACCCTTGTAGAGACCGGCGATGGTGATCGCCTTCACTCGACGACTCCGCGCTGGGAGTGGCGTCGATCGAACCAGTACCCGAGCAGGATCCCGGGGACGATCGAGATGGCGATCATGGCAGCAGCGTACGGGGCCGCCGCACCGTAGGACACCTGACCGGTGAATGCCCAGAACTGGGTCGCCAAAGTCTCGGCCCCGGTGGGGACCAAGACCAAGGTGGCGGTCAGTTCGGTCACCGCCGACAGAAAGACCAGACAGAAGGCGGCCGCCAGTCCCGGCGCGACCAGGGGCAGGGTGACTCGCCAGCGCACCGCCCAGGGAGAGCGCCCCAGCGAACTGGCCACCTCCTCCAAGCCGACCGGCGCCTGCAGGGCGGAGGCGCGGACGGCGACGTAGGCGAGAGGAAAGAAGAGGATCGAGTAGGCCGCGATCAGGAGACCGCTCGTCTGATAGATGAAGGCCAGGTAGTGAAGAGCGAAAAAGACCAGCGCCAGAGCGATCACCAGTCCGGGGAGACCCTGGACGATGTAGGTGCTGCGCTCGAGTAAGCGCACGGCGCGGATCGGCGATCGCACCGCCAGCAGCGCGACCGGCAGCGCCATGACGGTCGCCGCGGCCGCCGCGGCCGCGCTGTATACAACCGTATGGAAAGCGGCGTCGGCGACGGAGGCAGACTGAGGCAGGGTCGAGCTACCCCCCCTGACCAACCAGTAGCCGATCACCCCTATCGGCATTCCCAGAGCAACCGCGATCAGGAGCAGTACTCCGCCCACCGCTGGCCAGCGCCAGGCTCCCAGGCGCTGTCGAGCGATGACCCTCCGGGAGTTGTGAGCGGCGCGGGCGACCCGGCCCCGATCGCGGAGGGTACCCTCGCCGGCCAGAACTAGGAGCCCCAAGAGGACCACCACCAGAGAAAGTGCGCAGGCCGCCGGAGTGTTAAACCCGACCTGAAACTCCGTGAAAATCTCGGTGGTGAAGGTCTGGTAGCCGAGGATCTCAAAGGCCCCGTACTCGGCCAGAAGCGCCAACGACACCAGCAGGCAGCCGGCCAGGATTGTCGGGCGAGCCTGGCGCATGGTCACGTGCCAGAAGGTTCTCCAGGGGCCCAGTCCCAAGGTGCGGGCGGTCTCCTCCTGGGTCGGATCGGCCCCGCGGAGGCTGGCCGCCACCGGCAGGTAGACGAGCGGGAACAGACCCGCGGTCATCACCAGAACCGCCCCGCCGTAGCCGCTGACCGCGGGTAGAACCGAAACCCAGCCGAAGGCGACGACGAAGTCGGGGATTGCCAGGGGTAGCACCAGGGCCAAAGCCAGCACGCGGCGCGCCGGCAGATCACTGCGTTCCACCAGCCAGGCGGCCCCGGTGCCAATCACAGCAGCCAGCGCGGTCACCACCACCGCCAGCTCGATCAAGTTGCCGAGCAGGGTTGCCGTGAGGGGACGGAAGAGCAGGGAGGAGACCTGACCCCAGCCGACCTGGCGGGCCTCGAGCAGCAAGAAGACGAGCGGCAAGAGCAGGAGGGCAGCCACCAGGCAGCTGGCCAGCAGCAGGCCACGGGGTAGCCGTCGTCGGCCCCGCACCAGAACGGCTGAGCTAAGTCCGGAGGCTAGGGTTGCCATCGGTCGGGCGCTGGCTCAGAGAAGCTGGGCCTGATGGAGCAAGGCAACCGCCTCCGCCCCATCGCCCAGTTCCGCGATGGTCAAAGGGGCAGGCTGGAGGCTGGAGAACGGGCGCAGCCCCTTCGCGGTTGTCACCCCAGAGCCCAGTGGGTACTCGAAGCTATCGCTGTGAGCGAGGATCTCCTGACCCTGGTGACTGACCAGATAGGCCAGGAATCGCCGCGCTGCCTGCTGGTGCTTGGAGGACTTCAACACGGCCGCCCCCGAGACGTCGATCACGTACCCCGCATCTCGGGGAGCGAAATAGGCGATAGCCGAGTGCATCTGGCTGGCGCCGATCTCGGCTCGGAGGCGGTACCAGTAGTAGTGGTTGATGATCCCGATGGCGATCTGACCCGAGTTGACCCGGGCTGTGATCGTCTCGTTGTCTGGGTACTGATGCTGCTCGGCGTTGGCCTTGACTCCCTCGAGCCACTCGAGGGCTTCCGCCTTGCCATATCGGCGGGCGATGGAGGTGATGATCGGCTGGAAGTCGGTCTCGCCCGGCGCTACGCCCAAGAGCCCCTTCCAGCGCGGTCCGGCCAGACTCAAGACCGAGGTTGGCAGCTGGCGAGGAGTCAGCATCTTGGTGTTGTAGACGAGAACGCTGACCCGGGCCGAGACACCGACCCAGTCGGAGTCGGGCGAGTTGTACTTGGAGGGAACGTGGGCCAGGGTCGACCGCGGCACGGAGGCCAGCAGATTCTTGCTCTGCAAGTACTCCAGGGCCGGGGCGTTCTCCGTGTAGATCACATACGACGCAGAATCAT
>PLDE01000216.1 GCA_003135035.1 Candidatus Dormiibacterota bacterium
ACATCGCCGAGGTCAACCGGCGCGAGGAAGTCGAGATGGGAGTACCTGAGTCGACCAAAGTCGACGACACCCCTGGGCGGATGGGGGTGCGGGTTACCGGCGTGGAGATCTCCGGACCGGACGGCCCCGCCTCGGTCTTGAATACCGGGGACCCGGTGACGGTGTCGATTGAGTACGACGCTCCAGCACCGCTCCAGGGAGCTCGCTTCACGATCAGTTTCCTCCGCGCCGACGGAGCGCCGATACTCAGCGTGCCCACCGACGATTTGGAGACGGGCGGGGCTTCTCTGCCCCGCAGAGGGGTGGTACGACTGGCGCTTCCCGGGATTCCCTTCCTGGAGGGCGTCTACCAACTCACCGTTGATGTCACCGAGATTTCCAGTGGCCAGCACTACAAGCGTCTCGAGCGAGTGCGGCGCTTTCGAGTCCACAGCGCCGAGCGCCGGGAGGTAGGCATGGCTCTGCTCGGTCATTCCTGGGAGCTACCGCAGGTGGGAGCCCCGGCCGCCGGTCGCTGACCGGTCGATCGGGCAGCTGGGCTCAGCTCTCCAGGGGAGCCCCGGCGAAGGTCACCTTGTGGTTGGCGATGTAGTTCCAGACCGCAGCCACCGCGCTGCCGAACACCAGGGCCACCAGATAGTAGAGGTGGAATCTGGAAACACAGGTGAGAAGAATGGCCTCGTTGATCCCCAGACCGACCAGGCTCACCGCCTCGAAAGTGGCGAAGCGCCGTCCCTTGTGGCCCCCGCGACGGTCGCGCCAGGTGATCAGCGAGTTGAGCGTGTAGGTGACCAAGATGGCCGCCTGGATCGAGAGTCCCGACGCCAGCCAGAGGGGCAAGTGCACGTGGTGGTAGAGGATCACCGTCCCCACGAAGGTGGTCACCAGTCCGACCATGCCGACACTGAGAAAGGTGGGGAAGCGCTTGCTATGCCGGCGGAGAACCTTCTGGGCCTCGCCGACAGATGCGCGTCTCCGTTCCATGGACATGCTCAAGTCCCGCAGAGAGTAGCAGAGGTTGTGCGGCTCACCGATCTCAGAGCGGTCGCGCCTCCGTGACGGGCGTCGCCGGTCGATAAAGCGCAGGATGTCTGACTCATATCTGGAAGACCGGCCGGATCTCGCCCACCACTCTGCCCGCCCAGTTGGTGACCGGCTCATGGAACAGCTTGGACAAAGGATCGGGCAGAGATTCCGCCAGACCACCTGTCTGTTGCAGGGCGCGCAGAGCGATCTGGGGAAGACCCACGGCCGCCCCCGACTCGAGCTTGATCACCAAGGCCCAGCTGCCGTCCCGGGCGACCGCGCCGAAAATCGCCGCCGCGCCGCCCTTGGACAGCAAGGTTGTTCCGGCCGAACTGATCAGGGCAGTGTCGAAGGAGGTGGTACCGCCGATCAGCCAGGGATGCTCGGCCATGGCCGCTTGGCAGCGCTGGATGGCAGGGTCCGATCTGCTGGCGCGGACGAGCGCGCCAGCGAATTCCTGCAGCGTCAGACCGAAGGTGGGCAGTCCGCAGCCGTCGATGCCGTAGGGCATTACCTCCGGGTCGAGATGCGCATATTTGGCGAGACGTCGGGCGATCTCCATCTGCAGGGGGTGCTCGCGCTCGAGATAGGAATCCTGGGGCCACCCCTGGTGAACACAAGTCGCCACCATGGCGGCGTGTTTGCCGGAACAGTTGTTGTGCAACTGAGTCGGCTTGGCGCCGCTGCGCAGCAGCTCCGCGGCGGCGGCCGCATTGCTGGGCAAGTGGATGCCACACCGGAGCGAGCTCTCGCTGAGCCCAGCGGCCGCGAGGACGCGCTCGGCCGCGGCCACGTGGCCAGGTTCCCCCTGGTGCGAGGCGCAGGCGATGGCGATGCTGTCGGTGCCCAGGCCGAGCGACTCCAGGGTGCCTGACTCGACAAAGCTGGCCGCCTGGAAGGGCTTGGAGGCGCTCCGGAGAGTGCTGACCAGGCCTGGGTTGCCCAGCCCACGGGCGAGGTTCCCCTGCTCGTCGACGAGCACGACGTGTCCCCGGATCACCCCTTCAACGATCTCGCCGCGGCGGACCTCGGCGAGCAGGTGAGGCTCTGCCGACGCTCCGCTTGGCAAGTTAGGCGTCTCCCAGATGGGTGGCTCTAGTCCGGAGGGCGGTCTCGGGGCTACGCCCAGGTAGCTGGGCCGATTTAGTCTACGTAGAAGCAGGGGGCAGCTCCCCAGCGGGGGCCACCACAGGGAGGACCATTTTGCCGAAGCGCTTCCAAGATCAGGTGGCCGTGGTCACCGGTGGTGGCCAGGGCATCGGTGCGGCGACGGTGCGCCGCTTCGCCCAAGAAGGGGCTCGGGTCGTGATCGCTGACCTAAACGGCGACAGCGCTCAGGCGACGGCGGCCGAGGTCGGTGGCGACGCTCTGGGGGTCACCTGCGACGTCCAGGAGGAGGCGAGCGTGGAGACCATGGTCGATGCGGCGCTGGAGCGCTTCGCGGGGATCGACATCCTGGTCAGCAACGCCGGCGTCACCAAGGACAACCTCCTCCACAAGATGACGCTGGCCGAGTGGGACCAAGTCATCGGCGTGCACACCCGGGGAGCCTTCCTGTGCGCCCGGGCGGTGGCTCGCAACATGGTCTCCCGCCAGCGCGGAAAGATGGTTTTTCTCTCATCCACCTCAGCGCTGGGCAACCGCGGCCAGGCCAATTACGCCACCGCCAAGGCCGGTCTCCAAGGGCTCACCAGGACGCTTGCCCTGGAACTGGGAAAGTTTCAGATCAACGTCAACTCGGTGGCGCCGGGCTTCGTCGACACCGCCATGACCCGGGCGGTGGCGGAGCGCATGCACGTTCCCATCGACGACTTCCTACGTGACGCTGCCAGCCGAATCCCTCTGGGCCGGCTGGGCCAGCCCGAGGACATCGCCGCGGTGATTGCCTTCCTCTGCTCGGAGGATGCCTCCTACATCAGCGGTCAGGTGCTCTACGTGAACGGNNCCAGGAAGGCGGACATCCCCTCACTGGCCTCGGCGCTGGCGAAGAGCTCGGCCGAGAGCCGCGCCATGGCGGCGAACGCAGCCTCCCGGGGCATCCCCGGGACATCGCGGAGGATCTGCTTGGTTGCGGCCAGCGCCTTGGGATGTGCCAGCAGGAGCTGACTGATGACCAGCTCCACGGCGGCGTCGAGCTCCTGGTCGGAGACCACGTGGGCGACCAGACCTATCGCCTGCGCCTCCGCCGCTCCGATCGCGACGCCGGTCAGAAAGAGTCGGGCGGCGGCGCTCCGGCCCACCTTGGGCAGCACCACCACCGAGAGGACTGCGGGGGCGACGCCGAGACGAACTTCGCCGGTGGCGAAGGTAGCCGACTCGGTAGCGATGGCGATGTCGCAGGCGGCGACCAGCCCCAGCCCGCCCGCTCGGGCGGCACCGCCCACTGCGGCGACCACGGGCTTGGGACAGTCGAGGATGAGCCTGAAGAGGGGCGCCAGAGCGCCCACCCCGGGTGCGGGGCGGCCCTCGGCGATGCCAGCCGTTTGTTCGCGCAGGTCCGCGCCAGCGCAGAAGGCGGTTCCGGTATGGCCGAGAACCACAACCCGAACTTGCGGGTCGTTCTGGGCTCGCTCGAGTTCAGTTGTGAGCGCGGCCAGCATCTCCTGGGAGAGGGCGTTGCGGTTGATGGGGGAGTCCAGTTGCAATCGGGCCACACCTCGAGCGAACTCCGAGCGCAGCGGGCTCGTCGCCATCTCCCAACCTCCCAGCTCGTTCTCAGCCAACGGCAGCGCGGCTGCGCTACCTTATCCGCGAGTGCTTTTTAAAGGCACTCCGCGCGGAACCGCAACTTGAATCTTGCCCCAGTTGGCGATGGGGAGTCAGAGTGAGGGGCGCATGAGACGGCTGACCTGGGGCACCGTGCCCGCTCTGCTTGCGTTGGGCGCGCTGATGGCGAGCTGTGGCGTGGCCGGGACTGGGGGCAACGCTCCCAAGGTCGCCAAGATCCCATCACTGAAGATCTCCCCGACCGCACTCTCCCAGTCACTCTTGGTGCTCCAGCAGGCCTACGTCGACCTCTACAAGGACGTCAGCCCCTCCGTGGTGCAGATCTCCACCAAGGTCGACCTGGGCTCGGGGATCATCTTCAACACCGAGGGCGACATCGTGACCAACAATCACGTCGCCGACGGCTTCAAGAGCTTCAGCGTCACCCTGGCCAACGGCAAGGAGTACCCGGGGACCCTGGTGAACAATTTCGCGCCTGACGACTTGGCGGTGATCCACATCAATGCGACCGGACTTCAGCCCGCCACCTTCGCCGATTCCTCGGACCTCAACGTGGGCGACATCGTGATGGCGATCGGCAACCCCCTCGGCTTCCAGAGCAGCGCCACCGACGGGATCATCAGCGCCGTGGGGCGGACGGTCAGCGAGCCCAACGGGGTGACCCTGTCCGACGTGATCCAGACCTCGGCCCCGATCAACCCCGGCAACAGCGGCGGCCCACTCGTCGATATCAACTCAAAAGTCGTCGGCATCAACACCCGAGGCGGCGGCCAAAACCTCAACTTCGCAATCCCCATCGACACCGCCAAACCGGTCATCGCCGCCATCCTGCAATCCGCCGCCCCAGGCATAAAAGGCAAAGTCGATCGCAGCGATCTCGGAATCGAACTGATGGCGATGCATCAATTGGAATCCTTCTACGACATCGACATCAACCGCGGCGTCCTCATCAACAGCGTCGACAAAATCGGCCCCTACGCCGACGCCGGCGGAAAAGCCCAGGACATTCTGCTCGCGATCAACGGCCAGCCAACCAACGCGCGCTTCCCCGAAGAACTCGCCCCCGTCCGCCAGCGCCTCGCATCCCTCCCCATCGGCGCCGACGTCAAACTCACGATCAAGCGATCCAAGAAAGAACTCACCCTCACCGCCAAAACAACCCAACTGGAAGGACTCCTCGGCGAAGAACGCGGCTCCACCCAATGGGGCGCTTCCGTCCGCGAAGTCAGCCGCCCATACGCCATCGCCAGTCAGCTCGATCAGGTCGCGGGCGTCTGGATCACCAGCATGGCCGACGGCGAACCCGTTGAACGTGCTCATCTGGAAACCGGCGACGTAATCCTTTCCGTCAATGGCACACCC
>PLDE01000304.1 GCA_003135035.1 Candidatus Dormiibacterota bacterium
ACATGGACTTCAAGGTGGCGGGAACCCGGCGTGGCGTCACCGCCCTGCAGATGGACATGAAGGCACGGGGGCTGAGCTCTGACCTCTTCCGGAAGGCCCTGGAGCAGGCCCGCCAGGGTCGGCTCTTCATTCTCGACAAGATGGCGGAGGCGCTCGCCGACCCCCGGCAGGCGATGTCCACCTACGCCCCCCGGATCACCACCATTCAGATCCATCCCGACAAGATCCGCGACCTGATCGGCCCGGGTGGCAAGACCATCCGTCGGATCCAGGAGGAGACCGGCTGTCAGATCGACATTGAGGACGACGGCAAGGTCTTCTTGGCGACGGTGGACGAGGAGGCGATGGAGCGGGCGGTGGCCATGATCCGTGACCTCACCGAATCGGTCGAGGTGGGCCGGATCTACAAGGGCAAGGTGGTCCGCATCATGCCCTTTGGTGCCTTCGTCGAGATCCTTCCCCGCCAGGACGGGCTGGTGCATATCTCCCAGCTGGCCGACCAGCGCGTGGGCAAGGTCGAGGACGTGGTCAACATCGGTGACGAGATCATGGTCAAGGTGACCGAGATCGACGACCGAGGCCGGGTCAACCTCTCCCGCAAACAGGCCATCCTGGAGCTGGCCGGCGGGCCCGCCTCGAGCGGAAACGGTGCACCCTCCGGTGACCGTTCACCGGGTGCCTGATCCGAGCATTGACCTGTCGCTGGGGTCGCAGGCCCGCCTGGAGGCAATTGCCGCCCAGATTCGAGCCTGCGACCGCTGTCCGCTTCACCTGACTAGGACGCAGGGAGTTCCCGGGGTGGGCCCGGCCACGGCCCGAATCATGGCCGTGGGGGAGGCTCCGGGCGAGAGCGAGGACCGCGAGGGACGACCCTTCGTGGGAGCCGCAGGGAGGCTGCTCACCCAACTGCTCGAGGAGATCGGCCTGAGTCGCGAGGACATATTCATCACCAACGTGCTCAAGTCGCGACCGCCGGGAAACCGAGATCCGCTCCCCGAGGAGGTCGTCGCCTGCGCGCCCTACCTGGATGCCCAGATCGAGGTTCTGCAGCCCCAGGTCATCCTCCTCCTGGGCAGGCACGCGCTCCAGCGACTCCTGCCCCAGGCGCCGGGGATCTCGCGAGCCCATGGGACGCTGGTGCGCCAGGGCGAGCGAACCTACATGCCCTGCTACCACCCGGCTGCGGCGCTCTACAACGGAAGTCTCTTGGGGGTGCTGCGCCAGGACTTCCAGCGTCTCAAAGCGCATCTCGAGGAGTCGATCGCCCCGCCCAGCGTGCCGCCTATTGGATCCGCACTGCCGGTAGCAGAGGACGAGCAGCTTGGCCTCTTCTGAGCAGATCGACGAGCTTGCCGCCGGTGACTTCCTAGCCCCGCCGACGCCGGGGACGCTGCGCTTCATCCCCCTCGGTGGTCTGGGAGAGATCGGCAAGAACCTGGCGCTGTTGGAGGTGGGTCCGGACGTGCTGGTCATCGACGCCGGGCTTGCCTTCCCGGAGGAGGAGACCCCGGGCGTGGACGTGGTCCTGCCCGACATCTCGTTTTTGCGTACCCGGCGGGACCGTCTTCGGGCGGTTCTGCTCACCCACGGCCACGAAGACCACATCGGGGCGCTTCCCTTCTATCTGAAGGAGCTTGGGGTTCCCGTCTACGGCACCCGGATGACCATCGGTCTGCTCCGCAACAAGCTGGAGCGACGCGGCTTCGCTGGCCAGGCCACCCTCCGGGACACGGCCCTGGGCGAGCCCTTCCAGGCGGGCGACTTGACGGTGGAGCTCTTCCACATGACCCACAGCGTGCCCGGCAGCTGTGGCCTGGCGATTCATACCCCGGCCGGTCTGGTAGTGCACACGGGCGACTTCAAGCTCGACCAGACCCCGGTCGGAGGGGTTGTCCCTGACCTGGGCCGGCTGGCCCAGCTGGGCGCTGAGGGCGTGCGTCTCCTGCTGAGCGACAGTACCAACGCGACGGTGGCGGGTCTCACCCCCTCGGAGCTGACCGTTCGGCCGGCCCTGCAAGCCGCCCTGGAGGACGCCCCCGGCCGCGTGCTGGTGGTCACCTTTGCCAGCAATCTAGCGCGCATGCGCCAGACCCTGGAGCTGGCCGAGGCGGCCGGCCGGCGCTGCTGTCTAGTCGGCCGCAGCATGCTCCGCAACACCGACACCGCCCGCGAGCTCGGCTATCTCAACGTCAAGCCGGGCCTGCTGGCGGCCCCCCGCGAGCTGGCTGGCATCCCCGGTCGGGAGCTCTGTCTCCTGGCGACCGGCTCTCAGGGCGAACCGCTGGCCGCCCTGAGCCGCATCGCCGCCGGAACCCATCCCTTTATCCGGCTCCGCGACGACGACACGGTGGTGCTCGCGGCCAACCCGATTCCCGGCAACGAGTCAACCGTGGGGCGCATCGTCAACCAGTTGGTCGAGCGCGGGGTCCGGGTCCTGGCCGGGAGCGCGTCGGGAGTGCATGCCAGCGGTCACGCGGCGGGGGAGGAGCTCAGGTTTCTCCTCGAGGTGGTCAGGCCCCAGTACTTCATCCCCGTCCACGGCGAGCCGCGCCACCTGGCCGCTCACGCCCAGCTCGCAGCTGAGGTCGGTCTCGGAGCGGAGGCGATTGCGATCATCGAGAACGGTGACGTGGCCGAGATCTCGGCGGCGGAGATGCGGGTTCGGGGGAGTGTCAGCGTGGGCGCAGTTCCCATCGATGCCGAAGGCAAGGGACTGGCGCCAGGAGCTGCGGCGAATCCCGCCCAGTCGCGGGCGGTGGTGGTCTCGGTGACCATGGACCGCGGCTTGGGCAAGCTGATGGCGGGACCGGAGACAGTCCTGGTGGGCGAGGCGAATCAGGCGGAGCGGCGGCTCATCGATGAGGGTCGAGAGAAGGTCCGCCAGGCGATCCGGCGACGGCGGAATTTCCACGATCCGGGAGACGTGCGCCGGGCGGTCGCGGCGGCGATGGAGGCGCACCTGGCGGCGAGTGGACCCTGGCGTCCCCGGGTGCTGGCTGTCGTCAGCCTCGTCTGATCAGGTGGGCCGAGCGCTCCGCTGGGTTGCGCTTGGTCTGATCGTGACCCTGCTGATCGCGGCGGGAGTGGCCGTGGGCCTGCAGCTGAATCGGCGCGTGCCGGCTCCAGCGCTCCGCGCTGAGATCGCGAGTTCGGTGGTGGTCCCGGGGACGGCGACACCGCTACCGCTGCCAGCATCGGGCCAGGCCGCCCTCTACCTACCCGGGTTCGGATGGCTGGGATCCTCGCCCGCCGAGGTCCCCGTGCCGATCGCCAGCGTCACCAAGATCGTGACCGCTCTGATCGTCCTCAAGGCCTATCCGCTCAGCCTGGGGGAGGCCGGTCCGGAAGTGACGGTGTCGGCGAGTGATGTCGCCCTCTATCAGAGCGAGCTCGAGCAGGGCGACTCCGTGGTGCCGGTGCAGGTGGGGGAGAGTCTCAGCGAACTGCAGTTGCTGGAGGGTCTGCTGTTGCCGTCCGGCGACAACCTGGCCGTGCTCCTGGCGGACTGGGTGGCCGGTTCGGAGCCGAGCTTTGTCGAGCGGATGAACCAGCTCGCGACGACACTTCACCTCACCGACACCCACTTCGCCGACAGCAGCGGCTTGGACTCGGGCAGCGAGAGCTCCGCCCGGGACCTGGTCAGCCTGACCATCCTGGCCATGGCGAACCCCGTGTTTGGTGCCACCGTGGACATGCCCGAGGTGATCCTTCCGGTCGCCGGCACGGTCCACAATTACAACCCCCTCCTGGGCCAGGACGGTGTGGTTGGCGTCAAGCCCGGCTGGACCGCTGCGTCGCTCGGCTGTCTTGTCTTCGCCGCCGACACCGAGGTGGACGGGCAGAAGGTCCAGCTCATCGGGGCTGTTCTCGGGCAGCCGGGTGGCCCGGCCGGGGGTCTCTTGGAGGCAGCTCGGGTGACCTCGGCACTGCTGGCGGCGGCCGAGCCCCAGCTCCACTCGGTCAGCCTGGCCGCCCCGGCCCAGGCGGTTGCGCGGGTGACCTCTGCCTGGGCCAAGACGATCTCGGTAGTGCCAACCCGGACCATCTCTCTCATCGCGTTGGCCGGGGCCCATCTTCACTGGCGGCTGCGAGCACGACTCCCGCATCTGCCCTTCGCCAGCCGATCGACGGTGGGCACTCTGAGGCTGACCACCCCGGACGGGTCTACCGTGGTCGAGCCGGTCGTGGCCGACCGGGGACTGAAGCAACCGAGCCTCTGGTGGCGTCTGACCCGTCGGTGGTAGACCGAGCAGATGTGTGGCCCCGCTGCTAGACTTCGGCCAGCGGGTGGCAATACCGCTTCAGACCCATCCAACCCCACCCATGTCAACGCCCTCATAGATGGCGAAAACGAAGCGGCGCCGGGCGCCGAGACCGCGGGCGGCGAGCCCTCGACGGAGATCGTCGACCCTTAGAGGACGTCGCCAAGCGGCTCCAGCTCTGCGCCTCAAGTCCACCCAGCGGCGCGAGCTGGCCGGGATCAGCGCCATCGCCGTCGGGCTGATCTGGATGATCCTGCTCGCCTTTCCCCAGGCCAAGATCGCCTTCGACTTCGGTCGGGCCATCGGAGATGCGGTGGGCATCGGTGGTTGGATCATCGGAGTCGGTCTGCTCGCCGGCGGGGTCGGGATGCTCGCCGCCAGAACCTCAGAGCGAAGCGGCGGCCAGGTTCTGGTTGCTCTGGTGGTGTCCGCGGTTTCTGCCATCGCCATGGCGGCGACGGTGCAGCACGGCAGCGGGGGAGCCCTGGGCGGCGCGATCGGGCCCCGGCTTGGCGATCTGGTGGGGGCGCCGGCGACCCTGGTGGCGCTGGCTGCACTGGCCCTGGCGGGACTCATCGTCGGACTGGAGATTTATCCCTCGCGACTCTCGGTGCGGGCCTTCGGCCAACTTGGCGATGCCGCGTCGCGGGCCTTCGCCAGCGACGGACCCGCCCCCGGGCGCAGTCGTATTGCAACGACCCCAGGCGGAAACGGGCACGATCGAGCAGGTGGACTGACGCCGGAATCCGTCGAGACCGACGACCCCGGACCGGGCCAGGAGGAGGTGGCTCCGGAGGCCTTCCAGCGCATCTTCGAGGGGCTGGAGGACCAGGAGCCAGACCCAATCGCGATTGAGGCGGCGTCCGAGGCGGTGGAGGTGGGAGGGAGCCCGGTGGCTCCCGTCAAGCCAGCTCTGACCCCCGAGGCGACCGACGAGCTCGATGAGGAACCCGAGCCCAACTGGATCTTGCCCAGCGTCGACCTGCTGGACTCGGCGAGCGGCAAACGGGAGCGTCTCCGCGACGAGATCCGGAGCCGCATCCGGACGATTGAGTTGACCCTGGCCAACTTCGGCGTCCAGTGCAAGGTGATGGGCGTCAACGCGGGNNGATCTCTCCATGGCCCTGGCGGCTCCGATTCGGATTCAGGCGCCGATACCCGGGAAGTCAGCGATCGGGATTGAGGTGCCCAACAAGGCGGCCCAGCTGGTCACCCTCAAGGAGGTGGTCCAGGCGCCCACCTTCAACGGTGTCAAGAGCAAGTTGGCGGTAGCCCTGGGGGCGGACGTGAGCGGCCATCCGGTGCTCGGCGATCTGGCCGGAATGCCCCACCTGCTCATCGCCGGGACCACCGGTTCGGGCAAGAGCGTGTGCATCAACGCGGTGCTGGCCGGACTTCTCCTGCAATCCACCCCCCGCGACCTGCGGCTCATCCTGGTCGACCCCAAGCGGGTCGAGCTCAGCAACTTCTCCGGTCTTCCCCACCTCCTGGTGCCGGTGGTGGTCGACGCCGAGCCAGCCGTGGCCGCCCTGCGCTGGGCGGTCATGGAGATGGAGCAGCGTTACAAGCTCTTCGCCGGCCACGGGGCCCGCAACATCACCAACTTCAACGACCGAGCCCCCCAGCTGGGGCTGCGAACGCTGCCCAAGATCGTGATCGTNNATCGACGAGCTGGCCGATCTGATGATGGTCGCTGCCAACGAGATCGAGGATCTGATCTGCCGGATTGCTCAGTTGGCCCGGGCCGTGGGCATTCACCTGATCGTGGCCACCCAGCGCCCCTCCGCCGACATCATCACCGGCCTGATCAAGGCCAACATCCCGTCCCGGATCGCCTTCGCCGTCAGTAGCGGGGTCGATTCCCGAGTCATTCTCGATGAGATGGGCGCGGAGAAGCTGCTCGGCCGAGGGGACATGCTCTACTTGCCCATCGATGCCGGCAAGGCGGTCCGACTCCAGGGGGCATACGTCTCTGACCGGGAGCTCGACCAGCTCATCGGCTGGTGGAAGGCCCAGGGCCGTCCGCACTATCAGGAGGAGATCCTCCAGGCGGCGGCGTTGGCACCTGCCCAGGGGGATCCCGCGCTGAAGCGCGATACCTTGTTCGAGCGGGCGGGAAGAATCGTGATCGGGGAGCAAAGAGGTGCCGCCTCACTGCTTCAGCGCAAACTCAACGTCGGCTACACCAGAGCGGCTCGCCTGATCGACCAACTCTCCGACGCCCGGGTGGTCGGGCCCTACGAGGGCAGCAAATCCCGGGAGGTACTGATGAACCTGGCCGAGCTGGAGCAGATGCTCGACTCCAGCGAGGAGGGCGACTAGCCGCTAGGCTTGGCTCGTGGCCAGCACTGAGCACTCCTTCGACGTGGTCTCCGACTTCGACCGCCAGGAGTTGGTCAACGCGGTGGAGCAGGCCAAGCGGGAGATCGCCACCCGCTACGACTTCAAGGATGTCACGGCTGAGCTCGACCTCCACGAGAAGGAGATCGTGGTGCTGGCGGCCTCCGACAGTCGGGCCGACGCCATCGTGGACGTGCTCAAGGGCAAGCTGGTGCGGCGGCAGCTGTCGCTGAAGATCCTCGACGCGGGCAAACCAGAGCCGGCCGCCAAGGGCAACGTGCGCCAGGTGATCCAGCTGCGCAAAGGAATCGCCGAGGAAACCGCTCGCGACCTGACCAAACGGATCAAGGCCAACCACTCCAAGGTGCAGGTGCGCATCCAGGGCGACGAGCTCCG
>PLDE01000170.1 GCA_003135035.1 Candidatus Dormiibacterota bacterium
CGAGGCCTGGGAATCCCAGGTGATGCCGCCTCCTGTTCCATAGACGGCGACTCCAGTCTGGCGGTCGACCACCACCGTTCTGATGGCAACGCTGAAGCGGGCGCGAAAGTCGGCGCCGGGGGGAGCGACGACGCCAACCGCGCCGCAGTAAACACCGCGACGACTTTCTTCCAGTTCGGCGATCAGCGACATGGTGCGCGCCTTGGGGACCCCGGTCACAGACCCGCAGGGGAAGAGCGCCCGCAGAATATCGGTCAGGCTCGTCCGGGGTCGGACCTGGGCCGTCACCGTGGAGGTAAGTTGCCACACGGTCGGGAACCGCTCCACCGCAAAGAGTCGCTCAGCCTGGACGCTCCCGGCCTGCGCCACCTTGCCCAAGTCGTTGCGGAGAAGGTCCACGATCATCACGTTCTCGGCCTGCTCCTTGGCCGAGTGGACGAGTTCTCGGGCCTTGCTCGCGTCCTCCGCCGACCAGCGTCCCCGGGCGGCCGTTCCCTTCATCGGCCTGGTGGTGAGACGGTCACCGATCCACTCGAAGAACAGCTCCGGTGACGCGCTGGCCAGCACAAAGCGTCCGGTATCCAAGTAGGCGTTGTAGGCACCCCGCTGAGCCAGAGCCAGATCGCGATAAAACTCGAACAGATCGCCGCTAACTTGAGAGAGCAGGGGCAGGGTGAGGTTGCATTGGTAGGTCTCCCCGCCCTGAATCCGGTCCCGGATCGTGGAAACCTTGGCGCGGTAGGAAGCGGCACCAACCGCCGGCTGCCAGGGCGACACGCGATATCCGCGCTCGCCGCTGCCTCGGGGCTGCAGCGTTTCAGTCGCTTCCGGGCTGCGGAAAAACCCGAACCAGGCGAGCGGCAGTGACCCCAAAACTTCGTTGGCATTGGGCCGTCGCGTCGGCAGGCTCTCGCTCAAGCAGGTGGCTGCCTCATACGCGATGAACCCGGCCGCCCACCAACCGGCGGCCGCCTCCTCCTCCACTCTCTGGAGCAGGGGAACAACCTCGCTGGGAGTCATCGCCGCCAGGCTGCGCTCGGGGACACCGAAGTCGCGGGCGACACCTCCGTGGGTGAGGTCGTCGAAGCGGGCGTGTCCCTGGCCGGCCCCGCTCTCTCCTGCCATATGCTGGGCATCGTCGCAGAGGTCGGCACCGATGTGGAAGGTCGCACGGCGCCTATGTTTGGGATGGCTGCCCGATGGGCCGGCGACGAGTCAGCCTAGGAGTGATGGCGCTGCTGTTGGCGCTGGTCACCCTGCCCGCGGCACTGGCCGCTGCCTCCCCTCGGATACCTGGGCGGACTCGAGGACAACGATCTTCCTGGGGCTCCCCGGTTGGAGAGCAGCACCCAGCTGCTTGAACTGCCCCGCCTGCGCGTCTTCGACAACGAGCCGCTGACGACGTTCACCTCCGCCCTGCGTTACGGTTGACCGCAATACCGGGGCAGCAACTGATCGCGCTCCGCGGTCTCTGCACGGACGCGCGTTTCTTGCTAGGGACAAAGCGGGTTGATTTGACCGCAGGTATCGCTTCGGTTTAGGCGGTCAGCGTGGAAGCCAGTGGCCGCGGAAGAGGACCGGACGGCGCCGGTCAGGGTATTCGTATGCCAAACTTGCGGACGTGGACCTCGTGAATGCGGCCCGATCGGTGGGATAGTGCACCCGCAGATTGAAGTCGTCACGACCAGCGCTCGGCCGGAGCTGGACGATGAAGCTAGAGCTGCTTTCCGTTCGGTATGGCCGGAATTCATCTTCCACGACGCTGTATCCCGAGAACACATGGGCCGAGTTGAACTCTATTTCCAGCCATACGACGTAATGCTCCTCGACCAAGGCAAAGTGGTGGCGGGTGGCTGGGGCGTACCGTTCGCGTGGAATGGGGAAATTATGGACCTACCTGATGGATATGACGGTGCTCTGAGCAGAAGCGTCAGCGGCTACGAGAGCGGCGTCCCGCCCAATACATTGTGCGTGATGGCGGCTGCGGTTCGGTCTGACCGCCATGGAGAGGGGCTAGCTGGTCTTGTTTTGACGGCACTGCGTCGCCGGGCTACCGAGGCGAGCTTGGATCACGTCTTGGCCCCCGTTCGACCGGCGCTGAAGGCGCGTTATCCCCTGACTTCGATGGAAGAATTCGCAGGCTGGGTCGGCAGCGATGGGCTGCATCTGGATCCCTGGATCCGGACACATCAGCGTCTTGGGGCCACGATCGTGGCCTCAGCTCCCCGGTCCATGCTCATCAGGGGCACAGTGGCTGAGTGGGAGAAGTGGGCTGAGATGGCGTTCCCACAGAGCGGTCGGTACGTCGTACCTGTGGCATTGGACCTGGTCGAGATAGATCGTGAGATCGATACCGGAATCTACGCCGAGACCAACTTGTGGATGCAGCACGCTTAGGACAAGCTGGCCAAGCGTCGACGGTTGCAGATTCGAGGGCCCCATCGACAGCTGACCTACCGTGGAGACGCCAGCCCAGCCAGTTGAACTCCGGTTTCCCTCGCAAATGGCTGGGGTTGCCGCGATCAGACGCACGACCGATCCTTCCGACTTTCAGCGGACGTTCGGGCACACCGAGAGAGCGGGCGATGTCCTTGGCGCCGGCCGCTAGCGCGGCTGCAACGCCATCAGTTAGCCGAGCTCTCCCGGAACCGCCAGGGCGAGAGCGACCTGGCGCACCGCTTCCGGCATCTTTCCTAGGTCGTAGCCACCCTCCAGGAACCAGACCGTGGGTGCGGCTGCCAGCTCGGTCGCGACCTGGATCAGCATCTCAGCGGCGGCACCATAGGTTTCCGGCACAAGCTCCAGCTGGGCCAGGGGATCGCCGCTCAGGGCGTCGAACCCGGCGCTGACCAGGAGCAACTGGGGCCGGTGGCGGCGGAGTGCCGGGAGAACCACCTCGCGCAGGGCGGCTAGCCAGGGACCCGGCCCCGTCCCGGGCGCCAGCGGGAGGTTGAGGTTATGGCCCAAACCGGCACCGGCTCCACGCTGGTCGGAAGACCCGGTACCGGGATAGAGCGGTAACTGGTGGAGCGAGCAGTAGAGCACGCTGGCGTCCTCGTAGAAGGCGTCTTGGGTGCCATTGCCGTGGTGGACGTCGAGGTCAACCACCGCCACTCTCTCCACACCAAGCCGCGTCTGCGCGTGACGCACCGCGATCGCCACGTTGTTGAAGAGGCAGAAGCCCATGGCTCGGTCGGGAGTGGCGTGGTGGCCCGGGGGCCTCACCAACGCCAGGGCGGAGGTGGTGCGGCTCTGGACCGCCAAATTCACGGCTGCCAGGCCGACTCCGATAGCCATCAAGGCGACCGCGAAGGAGTCAGGTCCGCAGTAGGTGTCGGCATCGATCCAGCCGCCGCCCTGGGCGGAGAGACTCTGGATGTAGCCCAGATGGCTGGGCGTGTGCACGAGCAGGACGTCGTCTTCAGTGGCGGCCGGGGCGGTCCACCAGGGGCATCGCGCCAGGCGGGGCTCACCATGCAGCCGCCCAGTGATAGCGCGGAGGCGGTCCGGAGACTCCGGATGCCCGGGACTCTCGTGGCGCAGGAAGAGATCGTCGTAGAAGAGGACCAGCGAGGAGTCCCCCTCGCCCCTCGAGCCGGCCGTCACCTACTGGTCCAGGGAGAGGACCAACTGTGGCGGCGCGATGCGGTGGTCTTCCTTGGTCGGCTTCACCGCGGTGCCCACCGCGAAGAACTCGATCACGTGGCTGCCCCACCCGTGGTTGCTCTCGCGGATCTGGGCCCCCACGATGCCCTCGGCCTTGACCTCCTCAGCCTCCGTCTGCATCCGCTCCATGGCCAGCTCACGAGCGTCATAGAGAGCTTGGGTGAAGTTGGGCATTTCCTGGTTCTGACCGACGCTGCGCATCCATTGCCCCAGTCCCTGGTGAGCCACGTGGTAGACGCAGGAGCCCATGACCAGAGCCAAAGGCGCGTACCCCGCCTGCAAGAGCGTCCAGAAATCCTGCCCGGAGAGGTCGGAGGTGAAGGGCTTGTTCTGGGGTGTGCGCATGCTCCCCGTCTGGCTGCGTACGGCGGTGCCCACAGCCATGAACTCGGCCAGTCCCTGGCCCCATTCGTAACGGTTGATGTCGAGCCGAACGCCGACGATGCCGTCCGCTCCCAGGGCGTCGGCCTCCTCCTCCATCCGGCTCATGGCCAGTTCGCGGGCCTGGTACATGGCCTGGCTCAAGACCTGGAGTTCCTGGTTCTGGCGGTAATTAGCGATCTGCAGGCCGATGTGGTAGATGGAGCTGCCGATGACCAGACCGACAGGGTCGAATCCGGCCTCCTTGACGAGCAGGAATTCCGAGATCGAGAGGTCACTGGTGAAGAGCCCTTTCTTGCCGTCTCCACCGCGCATCTCCCGGAGTCGCCGGACGGCATCCTCAGGGATGTCCGGCTTAGGGGCCAGTTGATCCGACATCGGCGGTCCTCCTGGATCTGAGCGGCACCACCAGGGCGGGCGGGGGCAGGGCAACCGACCCCGAGCGCGCGACGACCGCGGTACCCAGGATTACCCATTCCACGATCCGTCCCAGTACGGCCTCCGATCCGGTCACGTATTCAATAACCTTGGAACTGAAGTCGACCCCCACCACCCCGGTGGCCGCCGTCTGGGCGGCATCCAGCCCGATCCGCTGGCGAGCCACCGTCTGGGCCTGGTGCATGGCCCGACTGAACGGTGCGATCTCGCTGTTGGTCCAGGTCGCGTAGCCGCCGAAACCTCGGCCAAAGATGGCGACTGCCTGCTGCGCGCTGGCGCCCATCACCAGGCGAAGCGGGAAATAGCCGGTGGAGAGGAGCTTGGCCAGGTCCTGGCCGGTCAGGGTGGAGGTGAAGGGCTCGGACTCATGCGGCCCGCCAATCTTGCGCACCGCAGTCCCCAGGACCGTGAACTCGCTCATCCCCTGCGCCCACTCCCAGTGGCTCACCTTGAGGCGAACTCCGACCACGCCGTCTGCCTTGAGGCCCTGAGCCTCGAGGAGAAGCCGGCGCACGGCGCGGGCGCGGGCCTCGAGGAGAGAGCGGGTCAGGGCCACATTCTCCTCCGGCTGCATGGCCCCCCAGGAGTAGGCGCCGCGCATTCCCATGCCCAGCCCGGGACCCTGGTTCCAGCCGGTGTTGATCCAGCCGAGACGGTAGAGCGAGCTGCCCAGCACCTGGGCGACCGGCTCGTATCCGATGCCGTGCAATGCGGCCAGTTCGTCGACCGAGAGATCGGAGGTCCAGACCCCTCCTTTCTCCTGCTGGCGACGGATCCGTTCTTCCGCCTCCAGCGGGATGCCACCGCCCTCGACCAATTGGCGACTCCGCTCGGCGCGATCGAGCCGCTCCGCTTCCTCCTCCGGGGCCTCCCCCGTCCCCGCGTTGCGGCGGAAGAAGCGCATCAGCTGAGCAGCCTCTCCAGGGCCACTCGGTCCTGGGAACTGGCGCCTGCCTGCGCCGACAGCGCCCTGGCCAGCTCCATCAGCCAGGCGTCCAGGTTGAGGTGCTCGGTCTTCAGGGCGATCCCCCGAACCACCCGGGTGCACTGGGCCACCACCGCGCCTCCCGAGCGAGCCAGCTCGAAGCGGAGCTCGCCCAGCTCCAGGGTGACCCGCCTGACCTGACGGCGACGGCGGAGCACACCTCCGTCCCGTTCCACCTTGGTCCGGGCGGGCAGGGCCGCCTCGAACTTACCGGCAACCACCTCCAGGAAGGTGTTGAGGTCGCCGGAGTCGGCCTGCAGCGCGGCCGCAAGCTCATCGAAGTTGGCAGTGGGTCCCTCAAGCGAGACCAATTCGTCCATGACCTTGAGGCGAATATAGCGGGCGGACGGCCCGCCCGCCCTCTCCCGATGCGGGCGCCGACCCGACTGTCGGACCTGCGTCGCCGCCCCGCTCTCTGGCAGCATGGGCCGGTGATCGCACCTCGGCCCACGCTGACTCCCGAACGGCGCGGCTCCTGGATCACC
>PLDE01000078.1 GCA_003135035.1 Candidatus Dormiibacterota bacterium
GGGCTGCTCTTCCTCGGCTTGCTGGATGACCTCGTCCATCTCCTTGCGGTCCATCGACTCCACCTGGATCAGGTGGTCGGCCAGAGCGAGGAGGGTCTGCCGGCGCAGGGTGAGCACCTTCTTGGCGGTGAGGTAGGCATTATCGACCAGAGAGTGCACCTCTTGGTCGATCTCCCCGGCCACCTCCTCTGAGTAGTTGCGCTGCTCGCCGAGGTCGCGGCCCAGAAAGACCAGCTCCTCCTTGGTGCCGAAGGCGAGCGGCCCCAACTTCTCGCTCATCCCCCACTCAGTCACCATCCGCCGCGCCAGCTTGGTGGCCTTGCCAATGTCGTCTGAGGCACCAGTCGTGATGTTGGCGTCGCCGAGGAGGAGCTCCTCCGCCACCCGTCCGCCCAGAATTCCGGCCAGCTGATCGGTGAGTTCCGCCTTGCTGACCAAGACCTTGTCGTGCTCGGGCAGGGACATGGTCCAGCCCAGGGCCATGCCCCTGCTGACGATGCTGATCTTGTAGGGAGGGTCACAATGAGGCAGGGTGCGCATCACCAGCGCGTGACCCATCTCGTGATAGGCGATGACTGTCTTCTCCTCATCAGTGATGCGCCGCGACTTGCGCTCGGGGCCNNCCCGCTCATGCCCGGGGTGCCACGCGCCACGACGCTGAGATCGACGTCGCTCGCCATGCGCTTTCCCTTGCAGTGGACCTGCAGGATGGGCAGCCGCTCCTCGAGGTCGGGCAGCGGCACCACGATTTGGCGGTCGAACCGCCCCGGCCGCAGGAGCGCAGGGTCGAGAAGATCGGGTCGGTTGGTGGCGGCGATCACGATCACATGGGTGTTGGTCTCGAACCCGTCCATCTCGACCAGGAGCTGGTTGAGGGTCTGCTCGCGCTCATCGTGGCCGCCGCCCAGGCCGGCGCCCCGCTGGCGGCCCACGGCATCGATCTCGTCTACGAAGACGATGCAGGGGCTGTTCTTCTTGGCCTGGTCAAAGAGGTCGCGGACTCGACTGGCGCCCACCCCGACGAACATCTCGACAAACTCCGAGCCGGAGATGCTGAAGAAGGGCACCCCAGCCTCGCCAGCTACGGCCTTGCTGAGCAAGGTCTTGCCAGATCCTGGCGGGCCTACCATGAGGACCCCTTTGGGGATGCGGGCACCGAGAGCGGTGAAGCGTTCCGGGTACTTGAGGAACTCGACCACCTCGGACAATTCCTGTTTAGACTCGTCGACCCCGGCCACGTCCGCGAAGGTGACCTCGGGCTTGTCCCCGGCCACCAGGCGAGCCCGGCTGCGGCCGAAGGAAAGCGCTTGATTGTTGCCGCTCTGACTCTGCCTGAGCATGAACCAGATGAAGGCCAGGATCACCAGAACGATGATCAGGTTGGGCAGGATCAGGGTGAGAAACACGTTGTCTGAACTGGAAGGCTGAATTGAGTAGGCGTCATAACCGTATTTGCTGAACAGGCTATCTGGCTCGGTGCTGTCAATGACTGACTGATACTCATGCCCGCTGGTGGTGTACCAGTTCACCGACTCTTCGTCGTTGACAACCGTGGCCCAGTGCTTGGTGGAGATGATCGGCTGCCCCGCCGGCACCGTCTTGCCCTCGGACTTGAGCTGATAGTTGAACAGAGCCTGCTGCAGGTCACCGGTGGGCCGGCTGGGGATGTTCTTGCTCGGGCTTACCCGCCAAGCCAGAACGGCGATCACCAAGAGGGCCAGGAAAAGGACCATGTAGGCGACGGCCCGACGGTGGCGTAGCATCGCGCCGATTGTACGCAGTCATCTGAGCGGCACCCGGCCACGAAGTGGGGCAGGGACGCGGCCCCGGAGCCGCAACACCAGAACTTAGATGCTTACCACCGTGATCAGATCGTCAAGTCCGGTGAAGTCGCCCGGGTTGCGCGTGTAGAGCGCGAGCCCATTGGCGTGCGCGGTGGCAGCGATCATGAGATCGGCGACGCGAGGCCGGTGACTCCTGCCGGCGTCGACAGCCCCAGCGACAATCTGCCCGTAGCTGCGAGCTGCCGCAGCGTCAAGCGGCAGGGGCTCTAGCTTCGACTCGACCTCTTGCAGACGAGCCTGCCGTCTGGCCGCCTCAGCGGGCGTTGCTGCCAAGTGCGGCCCCGCGGCCAATTCCGCTAGCGTGATCGCCGACACCGCAACCTCGTCGGGCAGTGCCAAAAGGACCGCTGGGTCGTGCCAGTCGATGACCACCGAGGTGTCCAGCAGACCTGAGGTCATCTCACACCTCCTGCTCGATCACGCGGTCCAGATCAGCCCGGAATTGGTGGCGGTCGATGCGTTGGCCAGGGATCGCCAGTGCCGCAATCTCTTCGCGGCGGACGAAGGCGCGCCGGGTGACGGCGAGGGGACGTAGCTCGGCCACCTGCTTCCCATTTCGGGTCACGATGAACGTTTCGCCGGCGACGACAGCGTCGATCACTTGAGCGTTGTTGTTGCGCAGTTCCCGCTGGGCCAAGGTCTTCGCCATGGAGCGATCGTAGCACTACGGGCTACGGCATGCTACAGCGGCTTGGCTGGTGGGCTGGCTCCGCTTTGTCGGTCCCGCCACCGTTGCGGCCGCGGAGCCTAACCACAGATGAGTCAAGTCCCACGGAGTGGT
>PLDE01000188.1 GCA_003135035.1 Candidatus Dormiibacterota bacterium
GGCTTCATGCGCCGACGCCCAGATGGCAGCCACGAATCCCGGCTCGAGGAGCCTCTCCCGCTGCCCGGCTCGGGCGATGCCGCTGAGCAGACGGCGGAGCTGACCCAGGCCATCGCCAGCGCCTTCGAGCTCATGATCCGGGAAGACCCATCGCAGTGGTTCGCCTTCCACTCCCTGACGCGTCCCCGCTCCGGAGAGCGAGCCCTGTGAGGCTGACCGTGCCGGGTCTGGGCTGGCCCAGCAAATCGAGCCCCGATACCGCGCTACCTGCCATCGCCGATCCCGAGCCGATCCTTCCCTACCTCGGGCTCCGGGCAGCCGAGCTGGCCCTGCGCTCGCTTGACCGCAAAACCGCCTACCGACTGGCCGGCCCGCTGGCGACCGTGCTCACCACCTGCTGGCCCGGGCACTGGCAGGGCCTGCGGGAGAATCTGGCGGTGGTCAGCCCGGGACTCAACCGGCACCAGATGCGCAAGCTGCTCCGCCAGAACGTGTGCAACTTCTTCAAGGCCTGGATCGATCTTCTCCAGATGGCCCACCGGCCGCTCGAGGACTGGCGCGACCTGATCCGCCTGGAGGATGGCCACTACCTCGACGAGGCTCGCCAGGGCGGCAAGGGCGTGATCATAGTCAGCCTCCACCTGGGGTCCTGGGAGGCCGCCATCGCGGCGCTGCGCGACCATTTCACCTTCACCGACGGCGGCCTGGCGCTCCTCGCCGAGCAGGTCCGCCCGATCCGCTGCTTCAACTGGCTGCTGCGGGCGCGCAGCAAGGTGGGCTGCCAGGTGATTCCCCTCAACGTCGATGCCGTTCGTAAAGGTGACCAGGAGGCGGTCCGGCGCTCCGGGGCTTCGGCGGTTCGCCAGATCTACCGAGTCCTCTCCAAGGACGGCGTGGTGGTCATCGCCATCGACCGCGACCTGCTCGGGACCGGAGAACGAATCCCCTTCTGCGGTCGTGAAGCCTCAATCCCTCTCGGGGCAGTGGAGATCGCCGCCCGCACCGGGGCAGCCATCCTTCCCGTCTGTCTTCTCCGCGAGGCAGACGACTCCTATCTGGGGCGCGGCTTCGCCCCGATCCGAATCACCTTGGGCGAGAATCCGCGGGAGGATCTGCGCCGGGCGGCCCGTCAGCTGCTCCGCATCCTGGAGCCGGAACTTTGCGCTCATCCTGACCAGTGGCACGTGATGACACCTCTCTTCGGCGCTCCCATGGCCGACCTCGAGCCGATGTCCAGCCGCAGCCCTGCTCCCGTCGGAGTGACCGCCTCATGAAGGTGGGCTTGGTGTCGCCCTACGACTACGGCAGGCCGGGAGGCGTCGGCGAGCACGTCCGCCACCTGGCCGCTGAGCTGCGCCGGCAGGGCATGGAGGTCAGGATCCTGGCTCCCTCAGCGGGTGGCCGGGAGAAGGCGATCGACGGCGTCATCCCGCTGGGGCGGCCGATCCCCATTCCGGCCAACGGGTCGGTGGCGAGGATCTCCCTCTCCTTTCATCTCTCCCGGAAGATCCGGGAGATTCTCGAAGCCGAGCGCTTCGACATCGTCCACCTCCACGAGCCCCTGATGCCGGCGCTCCCGGTCACCGTCCTGCGCACCAACGCGGCCGGAGTCAACGTCGGCACCTTCCACGCCTACGCCCGCCAGAACCTGGGCTACTACTACGGACGACCCCTTCTCCGCCGCCTCTTCCGCCGGCTCGACAGCTGCATCGCCGTCTCCGAGCCGGCCAAGACCTTCGTCTCTCGCTACTTCCCGGCCGATTACACAGTCATCCCCAACGGCATCGACCCGGGAGTCTTCAATCCCTCGGTGCCCCCTGCCCCGGGGATCGTCCGCCCGACCCGCCAGACCATCCTCTTCCTGGGTCGCCTGGAGGAGCGCAAGGGGCTGGGAACGCTGCTCGAGGCCTACTCCCTGCTCCGCCAGGTGCGGGCCGACTGCCAGCTGGTGGTGGTCGGCAACGGTCCCCTCCGCCGGGGCTACGAGCGCCGGGTCGAGGAGGAGGGCATTCCTGACGTCAAGTTCTGCGGCTTTATCCCCGAGGCGGACAAGGCCAGCTACTTCACGGCCGCCGACATCTACTGTGCCCCCAACACCGGCAAGGAGTCGTTCGGGGTGATCCTCCTGGAGGCGATGGCCAGCGGCCGACCGGTGGTCGCGACCGCCATCGACGGCTTCCGCCAGGTGATCTCCGACCGGGTCGAGGGCTTGCTCACTCCGCCCGGCGACGAGGCCCAGATGGCGGCCGCGCTGGCGCGCTTGCTGGACGACCGAGCGCTGCGCCAGCAGATGGGTGAGCGAGGTCGGCAGGCGGCCGAGGGGTATGCGTGGCCGCTGGTCGCCGATCGCGTTCTTTCCGTGTATGAATCCGCGCTCCGGGCGCGAAGCCAACCTGAGGTGAGGTCCTTTGTTCAGCCGTCTGCTGCAAGCGTCCGTTAGAGCTGGCGCCCAGCGGCTGGCCGCCGCTGCGCGTCTGGTCAAGGTCAGCCCCAACGTGATCACCATGGTGGGTCTGCTCCTGACTCTGGTGTCGGCGAGCTTGATTGGCCTCAAGCTGCTTCTGGTGGCAGGACTGGTACTGCTTCTCGCCGGTTCGATGGACATCCTCGACGGCGCCGTCGCCCGGGTTTCCGGCCGCATGCACCGCTACGGGGCCTTCCTGGACAGCACCGCAGACCGCTACGGCGAGGGTGCCATCTACCTGGGCATGCTCTACCTCTTCCTGGTTCGCCTCCATGAGGACCCCCAGGTGTTCCTGATCGCGGCCGCGCTGCTGGGCTCACTCTTGGTCAGCTATGTGCGCGCCCGGGCCCAATCGCTGGGCTTCACCTGCGACGGCGGCTGGTTCGCCCGACCGGAGCGGATCGTGGGCACCGCCTTGGGCCTGATGCTGGGCCAGCTGAACATAGGGCTGCTGACCATCGTGCTCTGGATCCT
>PLDE01000191.1 GCA_003135035.1 Candidatus Dormiibacterota bacterium
CCAACGGTATGCACAAGGGGACGACAACCTTGATGAATTCGTCAGGCTTGATGGTCCCATAGCGGTGAATGAGAGTTGAGTAAATCTTGAAGTAGTCGGGAGCACTTGCCTTACCAGGCATGACACACCTCCGTGGAACGATCGCTAAGGAGCGGCTTCAGCCGCTCCGCCTTGACGAAGTCGTGACGGGACGGCCGGTCCGAGCTACAACTTGCCAGTACCCACGCCGGCTCTGTACTCGCTTGAAGCGTGGGTCTCGGGCCAGTGTCTTGGCGAGGGTTGAGTAAGCCCATTCTGAGCGGAGCAGTTTGCCCCGATCCTGTAGCTCCCTAACGAGATCGGCAATACGCATCGGACCACTGGAGCGAAGGATTGCTGCGGTGGCTGCGCCCAGCGTCCCTGCCTGCATGGCGGCTGCGGTGCCACCTTCAGGATCTCGAGCGAGTAGCAGGTGGGCTTCGAGGGCCCTCATCTCGGCGGCGAGTACCCGCTGTCGCCCTTTGGCCGTGCGGATCGCCTCGGAGAGGCGCTCGTACTCCTCCCGGACTTGGGCCAGTTGAGTTTCGACCGATCTCAGAGAAGGGTCGGCACCCCCGGTCTGTGCCATACGCGCGCGAGTGTAAGTGCCGCCGCCACTCTAGGTCCGCCGTACGGTGCCACAGAGGGAGGTGTCATAATATGACATCTCGTGGATCCAGGAGGGTAAGTTACGACCGCACACACTGGGCGCCAGCCGACTTGCCGAGCGAACTTCACCCTCCATCCACCATCGAGGGCTGACGTCGCTCGGGCCTGGGATAGCTTCCGGGGAGAGTCCGGTTCAGCTGAGACCGCTCGTACCGTGCACCGGGCGCCGGAGCAGAACGAATTGACGGTGAACTCAGGCCACGGGGCGGTCGGGGTGTATCCCGGGATCTTGGTTGATGAGGCGGTCCTTCCCAGNNAGGACCACATCATCCACGGGATGTGGGATCAGGAGGCCGCGGCCTTAGCCGAGCTCCCCGAAGGGGGAGGCGAGTTGGTACTCATTCCCAGATCGCGTTTCCATTCAAGCGGTCTCCCGACGATGGCAACCCTCGCGGTCGTCGACGGCTTGAGCCGGGACGACCTTGGCCAGATCCGCCGAGCCCGCTCCTGTGGCCTGCGACGGGTGCGAGTCATTCGGGTGGTTCAGAAGCACCCGGCGTTGCTGGTGGAGGTGGAGGAGATCGCCCCGGCTGGCGTCGCGACCGAGGCTGACCTCACCAGATTGCACCGGATCGCGACCCGCGTCCGAGCCAAGGGCAGGGTTCAGTCGTCGCGAACTTCGGGCTCAGAAGTGAGCCAGCTACCGCCAGATGAGCTTGCCGACAGGCTCGTCGCTGACCTGGAGCCCGATGAGTACGCGCGCTTGGCACTGCTGAACGCGGCCTTCTGGCCTGACCGGCTCCCGATCCTTGAGAGGCTCGCCCGGAGATATACCGCTCGACGAACCAGGGAGCGAGACCTCGGTCCCGCTGCCAGCCCGAGGAGACGGATCACGGCGGCGGGTTTGCCCAAGGAAGTGAAGCGCGCCGTGGAGCGCGATCTGGCTCAGTCGTCGGGCTCTCACGGGGCTGGGAATCGGGAGGCGGCCGAGATCGTCCTCGACCTGGTTTGGAAGGCTCCGCCCATCCCGGCCATCGACCTCACGAGGGCCCGGGAGCTTCTTGATGGTGGCCACTACGGCTTGGACGAGGCCAAGCGAGCTCTCATGGACTTTCTGGACACCGCCGAGTGGCAGAGGCGTCGGGGCCAGCCGGCGGCCACCTGGCGCTCTCTTTGCCTCGTGGGGCCGCCGGGCACGGGCAAGTCCAGCCTTCTGTACTCGGTGGCTGGGGCCATGGGCCGGCGCCTGGAAGTCCTGCCCCTGGGCGGGGCTGATGACATCAACTTGGTGGGAGCGGAGCGGACCTACATGAGGTCGCGACCTGGCGGTGTGGTCCGCAGGCTTCGCACCTCCCACGCTCACCCCAGCCAGATCGTCTTCCTGCTGGACGAGCTCGACAAGGTGAGCCGCGACTCTCACCGATCCCCGGTGTCGGTGCTCCTGGCGCTGCTCGACCCAACCCAGAACTCAGGCTTCCAGGACCACTTTCTCGGCGAGGTCCGGATCGACCTCTCAGGGGCCGTGTTCGTAGCAACGGCCAACGAGCGGGCAGCGATCCCCCTGCCCCTCCAGGACCGCCTCCAGTTCGTGGAAGTCCTCGGGTACAGCCAGAAGGAGCAGCTGGCGATCGCGGAGTCGTACCTGCTTCCGAAGCTCCTCGCGAGCCTGGGGATTCAGGGCGAGCTCACCGTGGACGGCGGGGCACTTCGGTCGCTCGTCTTCGACCACCAGCACTCCCCTGGTTGCCGGCGGCTGGAGCAGCGGCTCCAGCTAGTGGTCAGCCGCGGTCTTGGTCGGTACATGGACGGAGGGAGACCGGTAGTCGTCGACTCCGACTTGGCGCGTTTGTGGATCCCGCCTGCGGCACCCAGTCAGATCGGATTTCACGCGACGTTGTCGCCCGAGCCGATGGCGGACGGCCCGTCTGGCTCGGACCGACTCGGGCTCAGGGAAGCGCGGTGAGCGAGTCCCGGACGGGGTCGCCCGGCGGTCGTCGGCTGTCCCGGAGCCCTGTGACGATTTTGTTACATGGTCGATTCTCGACTTGCCCTCCGGGATGGGTCGAAGTCGATGCCCACCCGGTGGCGTCGGGGAGCATTTGACGACGCAATCTTTAAATGACAGCCTAGGGTTGCCATGCAGACCCAGGCTAGAGACCCAAGATTCGGCAGCATTCGCTGCCGTGGCGAGTTCGTGCTCCCACTTGGGGACGCTGAGGACGTCCTTGGCGGTGGAGTCAGCCACCAGACCGGGGGTGCTTGCCTGGCGTAGCCGTTCAGTGGCTCGCCGAGTCCTTGGAGCGACTCTTGGCGCTGCCTGAGGGGCACCAGTTCCGAGCGGTCGCCGACCGCTCGTATCGGCCGAAAAAGGCGGATGACGACAAGCAGTGGGAGCGTGCCTACCCGCTACTGATTGAAATCCTGGCAGCCGATCCTCGGCGGCTCACGGACGACCACCGCGCCATGGAGACACGTCGTGCCGCTCTGGCACGGCATGTGTACTGGCTGGCAGGTGATTATCCCGCAGATCTTAATGCCGACTTTGCGCTCGACGACATGCAGATCGGCCGGTCGAGTGCCTGCTCTCTGGCCCACACCGTCTACCGATCACGGGCGGCGTTTATGTCGCAGATCCGCTCCTTCCGGGGTGGATACCCTGACCTGTTTCCCCAAGCGCAACCTGTACCCAAGCCCAACCGGCTGGCGCCGGTTACCGACGACGAGTTCGCGATCGCCCTTCGAGCGGCGGACACCTTCCGCGCTCAAGCCACACGTGACCACATCCGCGCCCTGCTGCTGCTCGGCCGCGCGGTGGGAGCGGACGCTGGTGATTGCAGATATGTGGCTGGCTCCGACGTCTACCGCCGATCGGGCGCGGGGGTTTGGGTCCGATTGACCCGACCGGGATACGAACGCGACGCCCCGGTGCTGGCGAGATTTGCCCCACAGCTGGAGGAGCTGGCGCAGAAGGCTGGCGACAGACTACTTATCTCGGCTCTGCCGCCCCCGGCTGCGCTCGGCGCTTGCAACGAGCTCGCCGGCGCGTTGGTGCGCAGGCTCCAGGCGATCAACCCCGGGCTGCACATCTCAGCGATGAGAGTCCGGAAGGCATGGCTAGTAGAGCAGATCGCAACGTGGGATAAACTCCACGCGTTCCTGGAAGCGTCAGGACTGAAGACCGCGCATTCGGTCGATGAACTCCGCCCGTTCTGGCCCGAGGTGGGTCTCGAACCGGCTCGGATAGCCGAACTGCTGGGAGGAATATCCAGGTCGACAGGCTCACGGCACGGTGACCGTGAGAGGCGGCGCTGATGGACCGGGAGGTACTGGCCATCATCGATCGCCACTTTCTTGCGCCGCACTCGGAGTTCTTCAGCGAGATTGATCGATCAATTCAACCAAGGCGCGGGCGACCCCTCCTGTCGTGTCGAGTGCTGTTCGCGGGGTTCATTTACCTGGGCATGGTCTGCAGTCCCAAGACGGTGACCAAACTGGCCAGAGTCCTCAAGAATGAGGCCACGCCTGGCCAATTGCAGCTAATAGTCGGCACCCCAACCGGACCTATCCATGAGCACGCGACCCCGCTCGCGCCGTCCAAGTGGCGCATTTACCGCCTCTACAGGGCGCTCGAGCTCGGCTTCAAGCGGGACGGCTTGGGAAAGGAGATCTTCGGCGACGACGACCTGGACGCCGCTCTCCGTAAGGTGGGGACAAGTTTGCTGGATAGCAGCGGGCCGGCTCCTCCGGAGGGGGCGGAATACACGGTCGACACAACCGACATCTGGGCCGCCTGCCGGCCAGTGAGCCAGGCCAAGCTGAGAAATGGAGTGGCCGCTTCTGACCCCGACGCCAGGTGGCGCAAGAAGAAGCATGGCAAGTTGGATCCCGATGCGCCCGTGCCGGTGCGTGGACCTGCTGATAAGACGAAATGGGAAGACAAAGTCGTGTTCGGCTATGGGGCGGTGACGGTCGGAGGTACCCATGAAAACTATGGCTACGTCTATGGGTGCCAGCTCATACCAGCCAATCAATACGGCGTCCTGGTCTCACTGAAGATCGCGGATGAGGTCAGGGCGCGACGACATGTGATCGGAGCGCTAATTGGTGACCGGGAATTTGGTAGTGCTGGCCGTTGGATTGCTGGTCTTAGAGAGCGAGACACGATGCCTGCCTTTGATTTCAAGGAAGACACGCGATCCCGGGATGCCGATTGGAAGGCGTGTTTAGTGCTGCAGGGTTGGCCTTATCTACCCCAGCTCCCGGCGCGCTTGTGGCAGCTGGAGCGCCCCGGCCAGCAGGCCCCTGCCTGGAAGTGGCAGGCCTTCTGGGATAAGGTCGACGAGCGGCAGCTCTACGCGTTGCTTCCTCACGGCCGACCCACCCCGTCCGGGGCTCGGGTGACCTCGCCGCTCTTCCGAAATCGCGCTCTTGGATGCCCGAAGGTGCCGGGATCGATGCGGAAACGGGATCCGAAGCTGGCGACGTGTTCTGGCACGCATGGCGACAATGAGGCCTGCTGCATCCGTTCCGCGAGCTTCAAAGCCGAGTACGCCCCGCTCACCTACCAATATCCCGTCTGGGGCACACCAGAGTGGGAGCACCGGTATAACAAGCGAACCAACGTCGAGCGAGGCTTCAGCACGCTGAAGAACCCCGACGTGATCGGGATGATGCCGGGTCTCTACCGGATCCGAGGCTTGATCAAGATGTCGCTGCTGGTGGCGTGCATGTTCGTCGCCCACAATCTCCATCTGAGGATGGTGGACGAGGAGCGTCTGGTCAAGGGTCGGCCGCGCCTGGTGCGCACCCCGAGGCGCCATCAGATCTTCGCGAGGGCAACGTTGCCGGCTGCGCCGGCCGCGGTGAGCGTTCAGGGGGCGGACTCCCGGGCACCGTAAGCCCGATACGCCGCCCTCCGCTCCGTGCTTGACCCCTGAGTACTACCGCACCCAAGGGGTTTTCGGCCGTCCGGTAGATCGCGGCCGAATGGCCTGAGTTCAGTTTTAAGTAAGCCAGAAATAGAGAAGCGCCCGAGGAGAGTCCTCGGGCGCTTTGCTTTGGGTGTTGCTTAGCTAATTCGCCAACGAGTCAGGGAAAATTCGCAAATGGCTCCTCATTAGGAGCAGCCGGAGGTGCTCCCGCAGTTCATGCACTTGTAGCAGGCACCGTTGCGCACCATGAGTGAGCCGCAATCTGAGCACGAGGGGGCGTCCTCTTGATTGCGAAAGGTCAGCTCGGACGAGAGTTGCTTGGCGCTCGCTTGTCCGGGAGGTGGTGACGCGACAGTCGCTGGAATTGGCGCGACTGCCGCGACGGCAACGGCGACGAGGTCTTCGGACTCCTCGCGGCGACTGATGATCCCCAGAGCGTCGCGATCCTCGGCGGAGAGGAAGCGAGCTGCCAGCCATCGGAAGATGTAGTCGACGATCGACTTGGCGATCGGAATCTCGGGGTTCCCCGTGTAGCCGGCCGGCTCGAAGCGGGTGTGGGCGAATTTGGCGCAGAAGAGGCGGAGGGGGACGCCGTACTGGAGCGCCACCGAGATGGAGGTGGCGAAGGAGTCCATCATTCCGCTCAGGGTGCTGCCTTCCTTGGCCATCTTGAGGAAGATCTCGCCCGGTTGGCCATCCTCGTACAGGCCGACGGTGAGGTAGCCCTCATGGCCCTGGATGTCGAACTTGTGCGTGATCGCGGCCCGCTCCGATGGCAACCGGTGCCGGGCCGGGCGCGCAGCCAGGGGCTCTGCCGCCTCTTGGCCGTTGTAGTTGGCCTGCTTGCGCGAGGTGGAGAGGGGCTGGCTGCGCTTGCTGCCGTCACGGTAGACGGCGATCGCCTTGAGTCCCAGCTTCCAAGCGTCGGTGTAAGCCTGCTCGACATCTTCGGGAGCAGCGTCTTGGGGCAGGTTGACCGTCTTGCTGATGGCACCGGAGATGAACGGCTGGACCGCGGCCATCATCCGCACGTGTCCCTGCCAGGTGATCGAACGCTGTCCGTTGGCGGGGGGGAAAGCGCAGTCGAAGACGGCCAGGTCGTCGTCGCGGAGATGAGGTGCACCCTCGATGGTGTCGTGCCCATTGATGTAGGCCAGCACCGCGGAAATCGCCTCCTCGCCGTAGCCGAGCTTGCGCAATGCCGAGGGCACGGTTCCGTTGACCATCTTGAGCAGGCCGCCGCCGACAAGCTTCTTGTACTTGACCAACGCGATGTCGGGCTCGACCCCTGTCGTGTCGCAATCGAGCATGAAGGAGATGGTTCCGGTCGGTGCCAGCACCGTCGCCTGGGAGTTGCGGTATCCGTGCATGGCACCGAGCTCGTGAGCGTCGTCCCAGGCCGTGCGGGCGGCCGCCAAAAGCGGCGCCGGCGCGTTCTCGTCGGAAATCTTGTAGGCAGCGCCGCGGTGCTTCTCGATCACCCGGAGCATGGGCTGCCGGTTGGGGTCGTAGCCCTCGAAGGGCCCGACCTCCTTGGCGATCCGGGCGGACTGGGCGTAGGCCTCGCCGGTGAGGATGGCGGTCAGGGCCCCCGAGTAGTCGCGCGCCTGGGGACTGTCGTAGGGCAGTCCCAGGGCCATTAGCACCGCTCCCAAGTTGGCGTAGCCGAGACCGAGGGGACGGAATTTGTGGCTGTTGACGGTGATCCGCTCGGTGGGGTAGGTGGCGTAGCCGACCATCACCTCCATCGCGGTCAGCATGATCCGGACGGTGTGGCGGTAGCCATCGACGTCGAAGCTGCCGTCATCGGCCAGGAACTTCATCAGATTGATGCTGGAGAGGTTGCAGGCGGTGTCGTCCAGGAAGACGAACTCGGAGCAGGGGTTGCTGGCATTGATCCGGCCCGAGTTGGGGCAGGTGTGCCACTCGTTGATGGTGGTGTCGAACTGCAGGCCGGGATCCCCGCAGGCCCAGGCAGCGTCGGCGATCTGGCGCATCAGGTCGCGGGTCTGGTAGGTGCCCACCACCCGGTTCTTGTCAGTGACCGCGTAGGTGCGCCATTCCTTGTCTTCCAAGAAGGCGCGCATGAACTCGTCGGTGACCCGGATCGAGTTGTTGGAGTTCTGAAAGAAGACGGAGGCATAGGCCTCGCCGGTGAAGGCGCCGTCGTAGCCGGCCTCGATCAGCGCCCATGCCTTGCGCTCTTCTTTGACCTTGCAGTTGATGAAGTCGACGATGTCGGGGTGGTCAGCGTTGAGGATCACCATCTTGGCCGCTCGGCGGGTGGTGCCTCCCGACTTGATCACCCCGGCGAAGGCGTCGAAGCCCTTCATGAAGGAGACCGGTCCGCTGGCGGTGCCGCCACTGGCCAGGTGCTCGACCGAGGAGCGGATCGAGGAGAGGTTGGTGCCGGTTCCGGAACCGTGCTTGAAGAGCATCCCCTCGGTCTTGGCCAGAGTGAGGATCGAGGTCATGGTGTCCTCGACCGAGTTGATGAAGCAGGCGCTTACCTGGGGGTTGGGGTCGGCGCCCAGGTTGAACCAGACCGGGCTGTTGAAGGCGGCGACCTGGTTGACCAGGATGGCGCAGAGTTCGGCGTGGAAGGTCTCCAGGTCGGCCTCGGTGGCGAAGTAGTTGCCCTCCCGACCCCAGTCCCTGATGGTGTCCGCCACCCGGGAGATCAGCTGGCGCACGCTCGACTCCCGCTGCGGGCTGCCTTGGAGGCCCCGGAAATACTTGGAGACGACAACGTTGGTCGCCAGCTGGGACCAGGAGGCGGGTACCTCGACGTCCTCCTGGGCGAAGACCGTTTCACCCTTCTCGTTGGCAATGTTGGCGGTGCGGTGCTCCCATTCGATGGCGTCGAAGGGGTGCACGCCGGGCTCACTGAAGTGCCGCTCGACCTGCAAGCCGAGACTCCCTGCCGGCTTCGTCCCCTGCTGCCCGGCAGACCGCTTGGTCGGCGCGTGGGCAGTGCGGGAAACCGCTGGGGAAGCTGGTTCGGGGTCGCTCGCAGATCGGTCCACTGGATTCCCTCCTGGCAGGACGAATGGGGTTTTGAGGTAAGCCTAGGTGGCTGTAGGACAACATGTGGTGGTTGCCGCAGACCCTAGGCGCAATATCTTGGGCGTTTGCGTCCCCGGAGTCAAGTACCCCTCCGGGCTATTCCTGCCTCGCCTAGAATCTCACATAGAGGTAACTGAATTCGTTAGCAACAGGGTTCCCGATCGGCGGGGCCGCGCAATCAGCCAGGAGATTCGGTGCCGAAGAGAACCCTGGAGGTGACCTTGCCCCAGATGGGGGAGTCGGTCACGGAGGGGGTGGTTGGGAGCTGGCGGAAGCACGTCGGCGACCAGGTCATGGCAGGCGAAGCCCTGGTTGAAGTCCAGACCGACAAAATCGATGCCGAGGTTCCCGCACCGGAGTCGGGCCTGCTCACGCGAATCCTGGCCGAGGAGGGGGCGACGGTGGCGATTGGGGGAGGCCTCGCCGAGATCGAACTGGGGGCTACCAGCAACGGCCAGCCTCCCCGCGATTCAGACCCGACCGCGCTGGCTGGAGCAGAGCAGTCCGCCAGAGCCGAGGCACCGGCAGCCGCCCTCGAAGTGGTCGGCAGTCCGGAGCTGCCGCCGCCTGCCCCTGGGGCTCCGGCAGAGGTGATATCAGTTGCCCTTCCCGCGCTGGGCGAATCGGTCACTGAGGGTGTGATCGGGAGCTGGCTCAAGCGTGTGGGCGACGCCATCAACGTCGGCGACACCCTGGTGGAGATCCAGACCGACAAAGTGGACGCAGAAGTTCCCTCACCAGTGACCGGCGTCCTCTTGGAGATCCTTGTCCCCGAGGGAGAGACGGTCGCCGCGGGGACAATCCTGGCCCGGGTAAGCGGCTCAACCCCGGCCGCCTCGACCGGCGCCGGTCCGGCGGCGGCAACTTCGGCATCATTACCGATTACATCTTCGACAAGCTGCCCACCGCGCCGCAGGAAATCGCCAGCAGCAGCATTTCGTTCTCCTGGGCAGACATGACCGAGGCCAAGTTCACCAAGATCATGCAGACCTACGGCAACTACTTCGCCACCCGCGGCAAGGACCAGGACACCTGGGGCATCTTCGCCGGCATCGGTCTCGGCCACGCCAGCAGCACCAGCCGCCTCGGCATCGGCGTGCAGTTCTGCGGTCCCGACGGCACCGCCAACGACCTCAAGGTCCTCGAAGAATTCATTGCCTATTTTGACTCCATCGGGGGCGACGTTGCGCCCATCACCCGCACCCAGCGGGGCCAGGGCCCTGCCCAAAATGCGACCCAGAGCGCGGCACAGGCAGCGGCAATCACTCGCGGCGGGCAGCAGTTCGGCCAGACCTGCGCCGTCTGCCACGGCATGGATGCTCACGGCGGCAGCATCGGCCCCGACCTTACCTCCTCCCACGCCATCGCACTCACCGACGCGGAGAACCACGGCATCATTCAAAGCGGCGTCGGGGGAAAAATGCCCGGCTTCTCTTCCCTCAGCGAACAGCAGGTGCAGGAGCTCATCGCCT
>PLDE01000182.1 GCA_003135035.1 Candidatus Dormiibacterota bacterium
GTTCACGCTCCACGTGGAGGACGCACTCCTCCTCGGCCAGGGGTAGGAAGCCGAGGCCATAGGCCAGCGCCGCCGGTTCGGTCGCTATGCCAACCTGAGCTGCCCCGCTGGCAATCGCGCTGGCCACTTGCAGGTGGCCCGAGGCGTGGCTGGCATAGCCGGCCAAGCTGGAGTTCTCCACCCCAAGGCGGAGCAGTTCTTGATCAAGCAGGCGTCTCGCCTCGGAGCCTAGTTCGCGGTTGACCCAGCGCAGTCTTCGCTCCAAAACCTCTTCCAAAGATCGGGCGTGGGCGGCACCGGAGTCGGCCCTGAGGACCCCCTCCCGCCAGCCGGCGAAGCCGATCCTGGCCTGATTCCGAACAAGCCCGGGCGGGGTGCCGGCAGCGCGGGCATGGTGCACGGCGGCGGCATGGACCAGGCCGGCATCCAACAAACGGAGCGCCTCCTGGCTGGAGCAGGCCCACCACTCCATGGTCCAGCCCTCTCGAGCTGCGGCGATGTGCTCCCCCAGCAGGGGCAGAGCCGGGTCGCAGCCAGCGACCACGATGGTCCGTCCGCTGCCCCAGACCTGGGCTTCGCCGCGCTCGAGCAAGCGGCCGCTGGCCGGACCGAAACCCGCCACCATGGTGCGATCTCCAGTCAAAGGCAGGGCCACCCATCGCTCCCAGACGAGGGCCATCCGAGCCCGTCCTGGACGCGCCTCGAGGCCCAACGAGACAGCTGTGACTGGGCGCGGCTCGAGTTCGGCCGCGAAGAGCTGATCGACGCTTGTGCCCAGCGCCCGGGCCAGTAGGAGAGCCACCCCCAAGGACGGCGACCAGGTCCCCGCCTCAGCCCCGGCAACCGCCTGTCGACTAACTCCACAGAGCTCAGCCAGTTCGCTCTGGGTCAGTCCGCCAGCGAGGCGAGCCAGGCGCAAGCGGCGCCCGGCTTCGAGGGCCCCCGGCTGGGGCACGCGGCGGATCGGTCGGACCTCAGTCAAGCACCGCCTCCGCCCCGACGAATAGCGGGGCACCGTCGGCACGAAGAAGCAGGATCGAACCCAGCTCGGGCGCCTCGTCGAAGCGACAGTGAAAACGTCCGCTCCACTCTCCCTGCGCCTCCATCTCAGCGTCGATACGCCCGCCTTCCGGCCGCACCCTAACCACTCTCGCGGAAATCCCGTCTCCTCCGGTGCGCTGGCTGACCGAGCGAACTCGATCGGGATGAACGGCCAAGAGCTGGCCGCCGCGACGCAAAAAGCCGCGGTAGCCAACTATCGCCGCCACCCGGGCGCCGTTGGGTCGCAGGACCAGTTCCCGAGGATCGCCCACCTGCAGTATCTGGCCTCGGTCGAGGACGAGAACTCGATCGGCGAAGGCCTGGGCCTCGTGCAGTTGGTGAGTCACCAGCAGCGAGCTGACGCCCGCCGCGACCAGTTCCGTCCGGACCAGCTCCAGGAGTTCGAGCCCTAAGGTCTGGTCCAGCGAGCTGAAGGGCTCATCCAGACAGAGCACGCGCACCCCCGTCTGGAGCGCCCGGCAGAGTGCAACCCGCTGGGCTTCGCCGCCGGAAAGCCCCCCTGGGCGGACGCCGAGCAGATCGCCCAGGCCCATCCGGGATGCCGTCTCTCGAGCCAGTTCCACCGAAGCTTGGGGTGGGTAGCAGATGTTCTCCAGCACGGTCAGGTGGGGGAAGAGCCCTGCCCGCTGGCGGAGCAACCCGACTCCGCGGTGGCCGGGACGGAGGTCCGCGCCAGGGTCAGCGGCTCGGCTCAGCCGGAGGTCGTCGAGCACGATCTGGCCCGCGCTCAAATGAAGCAGCCCCGCCACCGCCTCCAGGCAGGTGGTCTTCCCCGCCCCCGAGGGCCCGAGGATTGCCAGCCGCTCCCCGGGCTGGGCAGAGATGGCCAGTCTGACCGGGAACTCGCGCCTGGCTACCTCAAAGTCGGCGACGAGCACGGGCACTCCAGAGGTAGGCACCCACGGGCAGTGGCAGGGCCACTACCAGGAGCACCAGGGCGAAGGGCAGCGCCGAGCTGAGTCCCGTCTCCTGGAGAGTGACCCAGATCTGCATGGGGAGCCCAAACGGGTGGTAGGCGATGATCAGCACCGCGCCGAAAGCTCCCATAGCCCGGGCCCAGGTTATCGCCAGGGCGGTGGCAAGGCCGGGAGCGGCCAGCGGTGCGGTGACCCGCCGCCAGGTCCGCCAGCGACCATCCCCCAGCAGGGTCGCCGCCTCCTCCAGCTCGGGATCGACGCTGGCAAAAGCGGCCGCCGCCCCCAGAACGTAATACGGCACCGCCTCGTAGATCTCCGCCACCACCAGGGCGAAGAAGGTGTCCGAGGCGCTCAGGTCAATGTGGCTGAGAGCGTTACCTATGGCAGTGTTCGGCCCGACCATGAAGATCAGCAACAAGCCGACCACCAGAGGTGGGGTGAGCAGGGGCAGGATGACCCCGATCTCCCAGATCCGGGGCCACGGAAGACGACCCCGGGCGAGCAGGTAGGCCAGCGGTGTGCCCAGCAGGAGGATCACCGCCAGCGCGACCAGCGACGCCAGGACCGACACCAGCAGCGGCTGCAGGGCACCGGGTTGGCGGAGCGCGCTCACGACCGACCCCGGAGTCAGGTGGGCGAAGAGGGCGATCAGGGGGCCGAGCAGGGCCACCCAGACGATCAGCGCTCCCACCAGGGCGGCCCCGGTGCTGACCCTGACCCCCGGTCCCCGCAACGCTGCCGGAGCGGGCGGAACGGTCAACTCTTGGGGATGACGTTCCTTATCGACTGCGGAGCCGCCGACTTATCGCCCAGCAGGGCAGCGGGTAACACCTGGTAGCCCTCTTTGGTGAGGATCTTGCGCACCGTCTTGCTGAGCAGGAACTTTACGAAGGCGGTGCCGGCGGCGGCATCGCTCCCCTTCAGCAGCGAGGCCTCGAGATCAAGCAGTGAGCCTTGGACCACCTGCCCGGTCGCTAGGGTCAGCGACGCGCTCTGGTAGATCGCGCTGTCCCTGGGATCACCGAAGTCGATTTGCGCGGGGAGTGACACGTAGGGGAGCCCGAGCTGAACCGCCTGGGGGAGATAGGCGCTGGCGGCGTCCAGCTGGCCCGCCTGGAGAGTCGGCTCCAATCCCGTCTCCGAGAAGATCTGCGAGCTGCCGTTGGCCCCCCCGAGGTCGGCGGCGGCGGTCGCGGCACTGACACCGAGGTACTTCTCGGAGAGGTGGACCATTTCGATGAAGCCCTGTCCCTGGGGGTCGATGGCGGGGTCGGTGCGACCCAGCTTGAAGCCGCGCGTCGCCATCAGAATGAAGAGGTCCTTGATGGGTAATTTGCCTTGCGAGATCTTCTTCAACTCGACCGCGTGAGGCCCCTCGGGGTAGTACGCCACCACCAGGGGACTGGCCGCAAACTGCACCGCCCAGGTGGTGAACTTGGGCTCGAGCAGGGCCATGGGGGCTGCCCCGATGGGGATGAAGATGTTGGGGGCGATCTCCCCGGCCACGATCTCCTGGGCCAGGCCCAGGCTGCCCATTGACTGATTCTGGTATTCGTCGCCGGTCTGCTTGATGAAGGGCGGACCCAGGTACCGGTCCATCAGCAACTGCAGCGAGCCGGCGCTCGCCACATTGGCCAACTCCGGCGTGCCACTGCTGGCACCGGCCACCGGCGCCAGGCTGACCGACGCCCCGACAACCAGGACCGCGGCCAAAGTGAGGGCAACGGTGACCCTCCGGTACTTCACCGGGAGAGCATAGTGGTTGCCCGACAGCACTGCTTGCGTAGCGCAAGGCGTACCTTTGGCCCACGGTCGGACTGGATCTCGCCCCGGTCGCTTCCGGCTAGAACCCGATATAGACTGCGCGCATGTCCGAACTCCCTCCAGGTCCGCCGGTACCGGCGCCACCTGGAGTCGGCCCCCGACTGCTGGCATCGGACCAGCGCCGGGATCAATCGGTGGCTCTCCTGAGCGCCGCCTGCGCCGACGGTCGCCTACCCCTGGAGGACTTCTCTCAGAGGGTGGATCTCGCCCTGGCAGCCCGCACCGTCGCTGAGTTGGCTCAGCTCGAGGCGGATCTGGGTCCGGTCCCGCCACCTGCGTATGCCGCTGCCCCAGAGGGTGCTCGGCGGACTCCCGCCTGGTTTGTGGCGATCATGTCCTCGACCGTGAAGCGCGGCCACTGGCTCCTCCATTCCTCCTCGCACGCGCTGGCGGTGATGGGCGAGGTGACCCTGGATCTACGTGGTGCCGAGGTGGGCGCGCTGCATAGCCACATCAGCGCGGTGGCGGTCATGGGGTCAGTCAAAGTCATCGTGCCCGAGGGCATCAACGTCGAGGTCGATGGGCTGGCGGTGATGGGGAACAAGTCGGTTCGTGGCGGAGCCGACCACCCGCTGCCCGGCGCTCCGACCGTGGCCATCACGGCGGTTGCCGTCATGGGCGAGGTGACGGTGGTGACCAAGGGACCCAAGCAACTCAAGTCGAAAGGGGACGGGGTGGTCGCAGCCCTCGGCAACCTCCACGACCACCTGCTCGACCGCCGGCAGCGCCATGCCGAGCGGCTTGAGCACCGGGCCGACAGGATCCAGCGGCTGGCCAGCCGTCGCCAGGCTCGTCTCGGCGACGGAGAGGACGAGTAGGGTCACCTCCGCGATCGGAGACCGACTAGCTCTGTGGCTCCGCTGCGGCAACCCGGTCGATCTTGGCGGCCAGGATGAAGTCATTGCGGGTCAGGCCCCCGGCGGCGTGGGTGGTCAGTCCCAGGGCCAGGTAACCCCAGCCGACGCAGAGGTCAGGGTGATGCGACTCGCGCTCGGCGATTAGGGCCACCCGGGTCGCCAGAGTGAAGGCCGCGGCGAAGTTGGCCAAGCTGAGCCGCCGGCGCAGACAGGCATCGTCGATGGCCCAGTCGCCATCGAGCTGACCCAGCAGTCCCGCCGCCTCGGCCGCACTGAGGGTGGGGGTATCTGCGGTGCAACTCTGGCAGCGCTCACGGGCTAGCTCGGACATGGGCTACTCCCCCAGCCGGGCCGGGGCGGCGGCGCAGCGTTCCAGAATGCGGGCGGCGATGGCCAGGGCCCCGGCATAGGTTGCCTCCATACCCTCGAAGTGCAGTCCCCGCGCGCCCAGGGTGCGCGCCTGCGTGTAGGGCGTGTCGGAAGCGTAGTGAATCACCCCCACCTCCATGGCAGGCCGGGTCAGGTCGACCTGCTCGTCGTTGGGATAGCGAGCGCTGTCGCCCGCCTCGAAGACGGCGCCCAGATAGGGGCCGGCTTCCATCTCAACGACGGTGTAGGCATCCCGGTAGTAACGCTCAAGATAGCCACGATTTTGCAGGAAAGTTGAGCGCACCGAGACGGCGCGCTGGCGGTCCAGTACCGAGCGCGAGGTGACAAATGGTGAGAGTTGCGAAAACGAAAAACAGTTGTTGAGCCAGTACGTGTTACCGCTCTGCTCGTCGTGCACCACGTCGGAGACCATGACGTCACCGACGTCGGCGTTCAAGGTTGCCGCCTTGCCGAGAATGTAGACCCCGTCGACATGCTCGGTGGCCTCCATCACCTGGCGCAGGATGTGGTACGCGCCCAACCCCAGGGGGTATTGGATGTTGAGGATGACGTGGGCTGAGGCCGCCAGAGCCTCCACCCCCGCCCTGGCTCGGAGCCGGGGATCCAGGCGGGAC
>PLDE01000236.1 GCA_003135035.1 Candidatus Dormiibacterota bacterium
GAGTCGGGGCCGACCAAGACGGGATCGATCAAGAGTGCGATGGGGATCGGCATCCTCCTCGGCGAGGGGATCGGCGACACCATCCGGGTGTCCTTGGTCGACGAGCCTGAGGAGGAGGTGCGGGTAGCCCGCCAGATCCTCGCCAACCTGCAGGAGAAGCCGACCGGACCAAACTTGATCGCCTGTCCCACCTGCGGNNAAGGGCATGCACGCGGACATCGGCATCGCCGGGGGCCAACAGAAAGGGATCCTCTACCGCAAGGGCAAGGTGGTCGCCACCATGCCCGAGGCTGAGTTGGTCGGTGCCCTGGTCGCCGAACTGGACAAGATCGCAGCTGAGGACGCCCGTCTCATCGCGGCTGGCCTGCCGCTTCCCGAGGGAATCCCCGAACTGGAGAGTGAGCCTGTCCTAGCCGGCTGACAGTTCGGCGGGCCTGGAGTCGACCAGTTCCGACTCGGCCACCTCTCCCGGCGGGCGTGACCTCCGCTCTCGGCACGCCTTGGCGAAAGCGACAAAGATGGCGCGTGCCGCCGGATCACGATCGACCAGTTCCTCGGGGTGGTACTGGACGCCGAGAAGAAATGTGTCGCCGCGGGCTTCAACCGCCTCGATCAGGCCGTCATGGGCCCACCCGGTGGCCACCAGGCCCCGGGCCAGTTCATCAATTCCCTGGTGGTGCACGCTGTTGACCGAGATCGTTTTGGCTCCAACGATGCGGCCCAGCCGGGACGATTCCTCAACCGTCAAGCGGTGGACGGGCACATCGCGGGCGACCGGCTCGTCCGGGTGGGCAGGGGGGGAATGCCGGGGAAGGTCCTGAAACAGAGAGCCGCCCAGGGCCACGTTGAGCACCTGAAGCCCACGGCAGATGGCGAGAACGGGGACTCCCGCCTGGAGGGCCCAATCGAGCAGGGCAAACTCCAGCTGGTCACTCTCTTGATCGGGGTCGGTCGCCGGATCGAGGTCCTGGCCATAGCGCAGTGGATCGATGTCGGGACCGCCGGGCAAGAGCAGGCCGTCGACAAAGGACAGGTCTTTTGGCAGAGGACTTCTGGGGGGCAGGAGCAGGGGAATCAACCCTGCCGACTGGAGCGCTGTGACGTAGGCGCGATTGAGAGCCTGGACGGCTTGGGACCCTCCCTCCGCCGTATTTCTGAAGGCGGCCTGGCTGGGTACCAGCACCATGGGATGGCTCGATCTGGGACGGTCTGCCACTTGCTCTATCGCGAGCCGACCGGAGCCGGTGCCGCGCTTCTCACGAAGGCGGAGATCCGCTCCACCGCCTCGCCGATCTGCTGCTCGGAAACTGTGTAGGCAAAGCGCAGGTGACCCTGGCCGTGGGCGCCAAAGGCATCGCCTGCCACGGCCGCCACGCCTGCCTCATTGAGGAGCCGCCCGGCAAGCTCGCGGCTCGGGATACCAGTCTCTGTCACGTTGGGGAAGGCATAGAAGGCCGCCGCCGGCAAATGACATCGAAAGCCGGGAATCTGGTTGAGGCCCTCAACCAACACGTCGCGTCGTCCCTTGAAGGCGGCCACCATGGCGTCGACAGCGACTCGAGATTGGGGTGACTCCAGGGCCTCGATGGCGGCCAGCTGGGTGAAGGCGGCGGCACAGGCGCTGGTGTTGATCAGCAAAGTCGTCATGCGCTCGGCGAGAGCCTCGGGCATGACCCCATAGCCGAGCCGCCAGCCGCACATGGCGTAGGTCTTGGAGAGGCCGTCCATGACGATGGTGCGCTCGGCCAGGCCGGGCCGCGACCAGATCGGCCGGGGCAACTCCTGGAAGCAGATCTCACTGTAGATCTCGTCGCTGACCACCCAGAGGTCATGGCGGAGGGCCAGTTCGGCGAGTCGGTCCAGGTCCGCTTCGGTGAGCACTCCCCCGGTCGGGTTCTGGGGAGAGTTGATGATGATCATTCGGGTCTTGGCGGTGATCGTCCGCTCCACCTCGTCGAGATCCATTCGGAAGTCGGCGTCCTCGTTAATCGCCACGGGGCGGGCCGCCGCCCCTACGAAATCGACCAGCGATCGGTAGACGGGGTAGCCGGGGTCGGGGAGGATGACCTCGTCACCCGGTTCGATCAGGGCCAGAAGCGCAAAGTGCAGGATGTTCTTGGTCCCGGGGACGACCACCACCTGGCTCGGTCTGACTTCGACACCTCCTCGCCGCGTCATCTCCCGGGCGACGGCCTCGCGCACGCGAGGGACGCCGGCTGCCGGGGTGTAGTGAGTCGCTCCCGAGAGCATGGCCTGGTGGGCTGCTTCGATGATGTTTTCAGGGGTGCCAAAGTCGGGCTCGCCGATCTCGAGGTGGATGACCGAGCGGCCCTCCGCCTCCAGCCGTCTCGCCTGGGCGAGGACCTCGAAGGCACTTTCCGTTCCCAGTCGGTCCATCCGAGCTGCGAACTTCAACTCAATACCTCCTGGCCGGGCGCGGCCTCCACTCAGCTGACTACGGTGATGGAGCCCAGCATGCCCAGGGTCTCATGCGGGATGCAGAAGTACTTGTAGGTGCCGGCGACCGTCAATTTAAGGGACCAACTTGCCCCGCCGGATAGAGGATCGTGGTCCCAAGGCTTGGCCCCGGAGGGAAGCTCCGCGTCGCTTGCAACTGCGGCATCCGCGGAGTCGTCGGTGACGGAATGGGAGATGTCACCAGTATTCTTCCAAGTAACGGTGCCGCCAACCTTAAGGCAGACCGAGGACGGGCTGAACTTGAGGTCGTCGCCGGCATCGACGGTGACCGCAGACTTCGCGGTGGCCGCGGTGCAGGAGCCGGTGGTACTTGATCCGCTGCTAGCAGCTGAGGTTTGGGAACTCGGCTGGCCCGGTATCGGCCCGGTGCCGCACGCCGCCAAGAGGAGGGCGATCCCCCCCACAGCAATTCCAATCAGGGTGGAGTACCTGCGGGAGTGGGATCGGGGCTGGGTCATTGAGTCCTCCTGGTTGGGTGTCCATCAGATGCTACCGCGACTCTTACCCGTCAAGAGCGGGCTCTCCGGGGGGAGCACTCTGGCTGCCCCGACCGAGGCAGCCAGCCAGCGTAGTCGAGAGAAAAAGCCGGCGGTGTGGGGTGAGCGCCCCAGCCCCAGGCCACTGAAGTCGAAGTGGTGGGTCCATTCGTGGAGCAGGGTGTTCACGAACGCGCCCGATGCGAGCACCTGCTGGCGAATGGCGGTTCGGTGATAAATCCGAATGGCGCAGCGCTCGGGGGTGGCTCCGGGTCGGGCGATCCGGCAGCGGTAGTAACCGTAGGTCTTCTGGGCCAGCCGTCCCGACTGATCGGTGGCGTGGGTCTGGGGACGGTCGGCGAGGACCAGTCGGACCGGGGGCAGCCCAAAACTGTCATTGAGCACCTCCAACAGAGCGCCCGCAATCTGCTCTCGCTCGTCGAGCCGCTCGCTGTCGAGCAGGGAAGCCACCAAGGCGCCCGCGGCAGCTGGCGGGACATGGGGAAGCGCCAGGACAGCCTGGCTCTTGGCGTAATCGACAGGGGAGGTGGCAAACCTGGGCATCTAGTCAGGAAGTCTAGGCAGGGAGGATCGCCGGTCCAGAGCTAGAGGCTGCCGGAGGTGGTCTTAGGTCCCAGGGTTTCT
>PLDE01000158.1 GCA_003135035.1 Candidatus Dormiibacterota bacterium
GTCCGGGAGCTCGTATCAGCCTGCTGCTGACTGGAGATGAGGAGGTGGGCAGCTCCTCGTCCAAGGCTCTGATCGAGGCCGAGGCTCAGAAGTGCTCGGCCGTGCTCGTCCTGGAGCCACCGGTGGGCCGGGCGGTCAAGATCGCCCGCAAGGGAGTGGGCGCATACCGGCTCACCGTGCGCGGTCGAGCCGCCCACGCCGGGCTCGAGCCTGAGCGGGGGGTCAACTCCCTGGTCGGAATGGCCCCACTGGTCGCCCAGGTCGCGGCCTTGGGACGACCCGAGCACGGAACCACTGTCTCCCCGACCAGACTGCAAGCGGGCAGCAGGACCAACGTGATTCCCGCCCAAGCAACGCTGGATATCGACGTTCGCTTCGCCACCGCCGCGGAGGCGGAGCGGGTAGATACCGCCATCCACAAACTCGACGTTGGACTCGCCGAAGCCACGCTCGAGGTGGCTGGGGGCGCCAACCGACCGCCCTTCGAAGCGTCGGCATCAAGCCGACTGTTTGTGATCGCCATGGAAGTGGCCAGCGAACTTGGCTGGCGGGAGCTCGAAGGAGCGTCGGTCGGGGGCGGCAGCGACGGTAACCTCACTGCCGCCCTAGGGGTGCCGACCCTGGACGGGCTGGGGATCGTCGGCGGGAATGCCCATGCCTTGGGGGAGTGGGCCGAACTTGAGACGATCCCGGACCGAGCCGCGCTGCTGGCCGGTTGCATTGCCAGCATCTGCGGTCGAGGCGTGACCTGATGGGGGACTGGTCGCCGATACATGTCGAGCGTGCCTGGCTGAGGATCGTGGAACTGCCGCTGGTGTCACCATTCACCACCAGCTTCGGGACCCAGACTGTGCGCCGCGCCCTGCTAGTGGAGGTCGAAGGGGACGGCGTGGCCGGGGTCGGCGAGTGCGCTGCCGGGATCGAGCCCGGTTACTCCTCAGAGACCTGTGCCGGCGCGCTCATCGCTCTCCGGGATCACATCCTTCCCTCCCTCCTGGCCGGTCCTGCCGCTGACCTTTCCGGACACGCCCAGGCCTGGGCCTGGGTAAGGGGCCACAACATGGCCAAGGCGGCGGTCGAGATGGCCCTCCTCGACCAGGCCGGGCGGGCCAACCAGCAAAGTCTGTCCCAGCTGTTGGGCGGCGTCCGGCCGCGAATCGGCTGTGGGGTGAGCATCGGCATTCAGGCGTCGCTGGCGGCGACTCTCCTCGCCGTCAGCGACTATCTCGCCGAGGGCTACCAGCGCATCAAGCTGAAATGCAAACCCGGTTACGACGTCGAGTTGGCGCGCGAGGTACGCCACCACTTCCCGGGAACTCCACTCATGCTCGATGCCAACAGCGCCTACTCGATCGCGGATCTCGACGAACTGCGGGCACTCGATCAGTTCGACCTGATGATGATCGAGCAGCCCTTGGCACACAACGATCTCATCGACCACGCCGCCCTCCAGGCGCAGATCGAGACCTCGATCTGCCTGGACGAGAGTGTCGAATCCCTGGCCGACCTGCGCGCCGCCATTGCCCTGGCGTCGGGCCGGATTCTCAATATCAAGGCCGGTCGCGTAGGCGGCTTGCTCCCCGCCGTGCAAATGCACGACACCTGCGTCGAGGCCGGGTGGCCGGTCTGGTGCGGGGGCATGCTGGAGACGGGCATCGGACGCGCCGCCAACCTGGCCCTGGCTTCGCTGCCCGGCTTCACGCTCCCGGGAGACACCTCCGCCAGCGACCGCTATTTCGAACAAGACCTGCTGGTGGAGCCGTTTCGCCTCGCCAGCGATGGGACGATGGCGGTGCCGACCGGGCCGGGCCTGGGAGTCGAGGTCGATCCGCGTCGACTCAAGCAGATCACGGTCCACGTGGAGGAGGTGAGCCCGCGGTGAGCTGCCTGGGATCTGCTCTCGACGACTGACCAGCGAGCCTAGGGTAGGATCGGGCGCAAGTGGAAGACTCGAGCCAAATGAGCACCCTGGTGGTGGTCGGCGACGCCGGCTTGGCGCACCGTGCCGCCGAACTCCTCCCTTCTTTTCGGGTGGTTGGTGCCGTCGATGACCTGGAACTGGCCGACCCGGCGACTAGCCTCGCTCTGATCGGCGGAATGCTGGACCGGGGGCAGGCTCCCGCGGGAGTGCTCTGCAGTGGCAACCCGGGGTTCACCGTTCTCTCCCAACTGCGCCACTTTCCCGCCAATCGCTGCTACATCTTCCCGGGCGATTCGCCCTGGCCTCTGCCCACTCTGCGGTGCATCGTCGACGCCGCCGGCATGACGCTGCTCCAGAACCTGGAGAGCCTGCCCGCGGCCATCGTGGGTCGCGCGGCAGACGGGGTCCGGCGTCCGGGATACGAGGCGATCCCCACCGGCTCCGGTCTGGAAGCAGAGGAGTCGGTGGGCCGGCTTAAGGCTGCCCAGATCCAGGGTGCGAGTCGCCCGGAAGCCAAGTCAGCCCGGGTCCGGGATGATTTCGGCTGGGCCGACGCGCCCACTGTCCAGGTACCCCCGGCCCCGGTGTCCCTGGAGACGGCCCAGGATGAGGAGGCAGGTGCTTCAATGATCCTGGACGTGTCAGAGAACCCCGAGCGATCGTCCTCCGCCTACCTGCCCACCGATCTGCTCCGAGTGCTTCGGCCACGGATGGCGCGGGAATAGGATGCCCAATCTTCCCAAGCGCCGGAAGTCGACTGACCCGGCGGCAATTGAGCGGATCCGCAGCGAGATGCGACGCATCCTAGCCGTCCTCGACGACGCCGCAGTGAGCGGCAACCTGACCCGTCTCGGCCAGGCCTTCTCCGGAGATGCCCTGGCTGAGCTCAAGGCCCGCTTCACAGCCTACCAGGCAGCCGGGATCCAGGTCAGTCCCTTTCGAGAGTCCCTGAACCTGGAGATCTCCGAGATCGGGAGCCAGGGGCAGACAACGGTGCGGCTGCGCTACCGCGATCGCACCAGTTTCCTCACCACCGAAGCTCCCCCCAGCACCACCAGCGAGGCGGTCCAACTCCGCCTAGTACTCGATGGACAACACGAACCCTGGCGAGTCACTTCGATCGCGGAGGAGTGAGCCCCTCTGCTGGCGACGGAGCCCGTGGTACGCTGGGCCAACAGGCGGAGTCAAGCGCTGGCTCCCACTTGAAGGTCCCAATTCGGTGATCTGGTGCCCATGACTCCCAAACAACCGCCCAAGTCGAAAGAGCCAGCCCTCGTTCAGACCGATTCTGATCCGGTTGAGCCGACACCAGATTCCGAGGAGGAAGAGGAGTTGGAGATCGAAGAAGCCGGGCCCGAGCTGGTGACGGAGGCTCCTCCGGCTCCACCAGTTCGGATCGCTCCTCGACCATCGCCGACGCGCCCCTGGGGCGGCAATCGCGGGGCCGTCTCCCAGGAGGACCTCAGCCCCGAGGAGCTGACCCCGGAGATGCGCTGGCCACCGGGAAGTTGGGTCAAGGTCAACGACGTGGTCCGCCATAGCACCGGCGAGGTAATTGAGTCCATCTCGGTGGGGGACGTCGGACAAGTGATCGCCGCCCTATCCCAAACCCTGGTCGTGCTCTTCCCCACCCGCGACAATCGGCGCGAGGTCATTCACATCGATTCCATTGAGGCCGTCGAAAAGAAGCCCGACGGTCGCCGCTAGCACTCCCGACCTGGCTCCCCGGTGAAGCAAGCCAGTGGTCAGCCGACCAGGCCGCGATCCGACCTGCTGATCTTGGCGGGGTTGCGCTTCTTCGGTCACCACGGAGTCTCCTCTAAGGAGCGTCTGGAGGGCGGGGACTTCACCGTCGACCTCGAGGTAGAGGCCGACATCGCCCCGGCCCTAATTAGCGACGAGGTGGCGGACACGGTCAACTATGTCGACCTCTACCAGCTGGTTCGAGGGATCGTCGAAGAAAGTGAGTTCCACCTGCTGGAAGCGCTGGCCTGCCACATCGCCGACGAGGTACTGCGGGTACCCGGGGTCGAGCGTGTCAAGGTACGTCTGGGGAAACCCCCCCGACTGCCGGCACAGACCATCGGCTTCGCGGTCGAGATCGTCCGAACCAAGTGACAGCGGCCCCGCCCCTGGAGGTGGGCGGACTTCAGTGCGACGGGGGCACTGGAGAGGACCTTGGATAAGCTGCGATTCGCTGACAACCTCGACGGCGAGGCCGTCGTCGCTCTGGGCCTCCCGGCACCCCGACTGATTTTGGCCGGACTCGGTGCCGGCAGTGCCTGGGCCATCGCAGAGATGNNCCGCCTCATCTTGGCAGGCAACGAAGAACCCGCCCAGCGCGTTGATGCGGAGCTGTCCTCAGACCGGCTCTCCTCGGTTCCGGGAGGCGGAGACTTCTCAGGCGGTGAGGTCCTTCGTTTGGGCCGTCCGTCAGGTGGGTTGAGAGTCGCCAGGACTAACGAGGACCGACAAGTCACCTGGTATACCGCCGCCCCTGACGTCCTCGACCTGATTGGCCCCGAGCGCCAGAAGTTGGCTGGCGA
>PLDE01000028.1 GCA_003135035.1 Candidatus Dormiibacterota bacterium
ATATAGGAATTCGCCGCGGTCTCTACACGATCACCGCGCGTTTTTCCACCCTCAGTGGAGCTAGCGGTAAACTGCCGCAATTCCGAGGAAATCCGCCGCTTTCAGGCTGGCGCCCCCGACCAGCGCACCGTTCACATTGGCAATTGTCAGCAGCTCCTTGGCGTTGGCGGGCTTGACCGAACCGCCGTAAAGGATGCGCACCCGGCCGCCCTCGGCCCCGAGCCGCGTCACCAGCCTGTGGCGGATGAACGCATGCGCGTCCGCTACGTCGGCGGCGGTTGGNNCGGTGCCAATGGCCCAGACCGGTTCATAGGCGATCACCAGATCGGCGCCTGTGGCACCGTCGGGCAGCGAGCCGTCAAGCTGGCCGCCGATCACATCCAGCGTCTTGCCGCCTTCGCGGTCGTCGAGCTGCTCGCCGATGCAAACGATGGCGGTGAGCCCTGCCCGGCGCGCCGCCATGGCCTTGGCGCGGACCTGATCGTCCGTTTCGCCATGGTCGCTGCGGCGTTCGGAATGGCCCACGATCACCGCGACCGCGCCCGCATCCTTGAGCATTTCGGCGGCGATATCGCCGGTATGAGCGCCGGACGGGGCGGCGTGGCAATCCTGACCGCCGATGGCAACCGCGGAGCCGCGCGCCGCGGCGGCAAAGTCCGCGATCAAGGTGGCCGGCGGACACACCATCAGATCGGCTTTGATACCGCCCGCGCCGTTGACGATCTTGGTGAGCTCACCCTCGGAGGCGCCAAGCCTGTGCATCTTCCAGTTGCCCGCCACCAGGGGTCGGCGTTCGGAGTTGGTCACCGCAGCGCTGGTCGGGTGGCCTGGGCGGAGTCGAGGAGCACCGAGATGCCGGGAAGCTCCTGGCCCTCCAGAAAGGTGAGAGTGGCGCCTCCCCCGGTGCTGACGTGGGTGAAGCCGTGCTCCAAGCCCGCCCCCTTGAGGGCGGCCTGGAGGTCGCCACCGCCGGTGACGCTGACAGCTGAACTGGCCGCGATCGCAGCTGCGACCTGGCGTGTTCCCCCGGCGAAGAGCGGCTTCTCGTAGAGGCCCAGCGGGCCGTTCCAGACGATGGTCCCGGCCGACCGGACCAGTTCGCCCCACCGTTTCACCGTTTCCGGCCCCACGTCCAGGATCATCTCGGCGGGGGGTATCTCCTCCACTGAGCAGATCCGGACGGCATCCTGCTTCGCTGCCGGCGATGGGGCTACCACCGCGTCAATCGGGAGTTGCAGGTCGACATGACGGTCCGCCGCCTGACGGACGATTGCCGACGCGTCCTCGAGGAAGTCATCCTCGACCAGCGAACTTCCAACTTCGCGGTCAGCCGCCTTGAGAAAGGTGGCCGCCATCGCCCCGCCCAGGCAGAGAGTCTCGACCCGTTCGAGCAGGCTTTTGACCAACCCCAATTTGGTGCTCAGCTTGCTTCCGCCCATGATCGCCATCAGCGGTCGGCGGGGATTCTCCAGGACGGAGTTGAGGGCCGCGATCTCGCGCGCCATCAAGCGCCCGGCCACGGCGGGCAGGAGGTGGGCCACCCCTTCGATCGAGGCGTGAGCGCGATGGGCAGCAGCGAAAGCATCGTCGACGTAGAGATCGCCGAGCCCCGCCAGTTGGCGTGCGAAGGCAGGATCGTTCGCCTCCTCGCCGGGGTGGAAACGGAGATTTTCCAAGAGCAGGACTTGGCCACGCTGGAGGGCCCTGGCTTCCCTCTCCACCACCTCTCCGACGCAGTCATCAACCCAGGCGACGGGAGACCCGAGCAAGTGCTCCAGGTCGGCAGCCAAGGGGCGTGTGCTCAGAGCGGGGTCGGGCTTGCCGTTGGGTCGGCCGAGATGGGTCACCACGATCACGGCCGCTCCTCGAGCCTGCAGGTCACGAATGGTCGGGAGAGTCGCGACGAGGCGGCTGTCGTCGCGCACTGTGCCGTCCCCGTTGAGGGGAACGTTGAAGTCGACTCTGAGTAAAACCCGTTTGCCGGCCGGGTCGATGTCATCCAGTCCCGCCTTGCCGACCGGTCCGGGTACCCCCACTTCAGCTCGCTGTGGCCCGGGGCAAGCTGGTCGCCACCAGCTCGGTCAGGTCGGCCACCCGGCAGGAGTAGCCCCACTCGTTGTCATACCAGGCGAGCACCTTGAGGTGTCTGTCGCTGGCCATGACGGTGAGGGGTGCGTCGACCACCGAGGAGTGAGGGTCCCCCCGGAAGTCGACGGAGACCAGAGTCCCCTCCTCGACCCGGAGAATTCCCTGCAGGGCGCCCAGAGCGCTCGCCCGGAGGGCGTCGTTGACCGCGTCAGCGGTGGTCGGTCGAGTGGTCAAGACAGTGAAATCGACCATGGAGACGTTGGGCACGGGAACGCGCAGGGCAAAGCCGCGGAATCTCCCCACCAGGACGGGGAGCACCTTGGCCACCGCCTCGGCCGCTCCGCTGCTGGTCGGGATCAAGGAGAGAGCTGCGGCTCGGGCCCGGCGTGGATCTGGGTGCGGTGCATCGAGCAGGCGCTGGTCGCCAGTGTAGGCGTGCACGGTGGTCATCAGACCGCTCTCGATCCCGAACGTCTCATGTACCACCTTGGCGACCGGAGCCAGACAGTTGGTGGTGCAGGACGCGTTGGAGATGACGTGGTGCTCTTGGGGCAGGTAGGCGGCATCGTTGACGCCCATGCAGATGGTGATGTCCTCCCCTTTGGCGGGGGCGGTAATGATCACCTTCTTGGCGCCGCCTCTGTCAATGTGCGCTACCGCCTGTTCCGCTTTAGTGAACAGGCCCGAGGATTCGATGACTATCTCCACCCCCAGGCGACCCCAGTCGATGTCGCCCGGGGTCCTCACCGAGAAGATCTGGATCTCCTTGCCGTCGGCGACGATGGCGTCATCGGTGAAGGTGACTTCTCCCGGGTAGCGGCCCAGAATCGAGTCGTACTGGAGCAGGTGGGCCAGCACCTCGGGCGTGCCGACGTCGTTGGCGGCGATGATCTCGAAGGACTCGTTGCCACGAGCAGCCCGGAGGACGTTCCGGCCGATGCGCCCGAAGCCGTTGATCGCTACTCGCGTTGCCAAAACCGCTCTACCTCCCGCTTGGGTCGATCCCGTCCGCGAGTATAGGGGCGGGTCTCAATCGGTCCGCGGCGGCAAGCATGGAAGGCAGCCTAGGGCCGCTCGGGAAGGTCCCGGTGCCAGAGGAGGACGCTGCGGTTGCTTCTGCTCAGGCGGCGCCCCAGCTCTTCGGCCACCGCCACCGAGCGGTGGAATCCCCCGGTGCAGCCTACCGCCAGGCGGAGGGTGCGGCGAGCGTGCGCCTGCAACTCGGGCAGCAGGGAGGCCACCAGCTCCTCCATGGAGTCGAGCATCTTCGCCGCCAGCGCCTGACTGAGAACGAAGTCTTGCACCCGGGGATCCAGTCCCGAGAGCATCCGCAAAGCGGGCTCCCAATAGGGGTTGCGGAGGGCCCGGGAGTCGACGCACCAACCCAGGTCGAAAGGGACACCTCGGGGGTAGGCGAAGGACTCGACCACAACCGTGGGAGTCGCCGGCTGGTCAGTCTCCAGACACTCCTCCAGCTGGCGCACCCGGGCCATGAGGACCTGGGCAGTGAGGTGGGTGCTGTCGAGGAGCAGGTCAGCCCGGAGGCGGGCGGGGAAGAGCCGTTCGCGGGCGGAGCCCAGCTCGCGGACTGCCAGCGCTGCCTGGCTTGAGAGCGAGCGCTCGGACCAGGGCGGGAACGCCCGTTCCAAGCAGGCGCTGTCGCTGGCCTCCAGAGCGAGCAGGACTGGCCTTTCGCCAGGTCTGAGGTTGGCAGGGTCTTGGGCCAGGTGTCCGTCCTCTTCGGCTTCCCAGCCCGTGGCCTCCCGCCCCGACCGCTGCAAGCCCGCCACTACCAGGGGAACTCCCGCGCCGGGGGGGCCGAATACCAGCACACGCTGGGCCCACCCGTCGGTCGCTGCTCCCGTCACAGGATTTCCTTGATGGCCGCTGCGACACCTCGGCTGACTCCAGGCACCGAGGTCAACTCTTCCCAGGAGGCGGCGCGAATCCCCTCCAACGAACCGAAGCGGAGGAGGAGGGCGCGCTTGCGTTTGGGACCCAGCCCCCCGATCTCGTCGAGCCGCGAGTGGACACCGGCCTTGGCCCGCTTGGCCCGGTGCCGAGTGATGGCGAAGCGATGAGCCTCGTCACGGAGACGCTGGACGAGAAAGAGCGCCGGGCTCCCCTCGGGTAGGTGCACCGGAGTGTCCTGGTCGGGCAGGTAGAGCTCCTCAAAGCGCTTGGCCAACCCCACGTGCGGGAGATCTCCTAGCCCCAGGCCAGTCAGGGACCGGTGAGCCGCCGCCAACTGGCCGGCGCCGCCGTCCACGATGATCAAGTTGGGGCGGACCCCCAGGCTCTGATCCCGCTCCCCTTCCTGACCGAGGTGGGCGAGTCGCCTCGAGAGCACCTCCTCCATGCTGGCGAAGTCATTGGGTCCGTCGACCGTCCG
>PLDE01000043.1 GCA_003135035.1 Candidatus Dormiibacterota bacterium
GGCGACACCGAGCTGATCGAGGAGGAGGATCCCGGCGCCCGACTGGCGGAGTACCGCCTCTTCAAGGCGGCCGCCGGCGTCCTCCTGGCCGACGCCAGCGCCGGGCCCAAGGCCTTTCTGCGGGTCCTTGGGCTACCGGTGGAACCGCAGGCGAGCCTGCACCTGAGCCCCGAGGTATTGGCGGTCGCGCTGGGCGCCCTGCTGGCTCGACTTCCCGACCCCACTGAGCTGGAACTGACCCTGCCGCGCTACTCGGTGACCGAGAAGATGGATGAGCTCCGCCAGCTCCTGGCTGAGCGGCGCTCTCTGCGCTTCGACCAGGTCTTCGCCGCCGCCCGGGACCGCCTCGAGGCGGTGGCCTTCTTCCTGGCTCTCTTGGAACTGATCTGGGCGGGAGAGGTGACCTGCACCCAGGCGGGGGCGGAGAGTCCGATTCAGGTGGAGAGTGCCGGTGGCAGCTGAGCTGAGCGCGTCGGAGGCAGGGGTGGCGGCCGCCCTCATCGCGGTGCTCTTCGTCCGTGCCGAGGCGCTTTCGGTCAGCGAGCTGGCGCATACCCTCGATCTCAGCCCAGATGCGGTCGAGGAGGCTGTCCTGGCGGGAGCGACCCTCCTGCAGGGCAGCGGGCTGATGCTCCAGAGCCACCGCAACGAGCTCCAGCTGGTCAGCCATCCCCAGGCCGCCTGGGCGGTGGAGCTGGCCCTCCGCCCGGAGGTCGCGGGCCGACTCTCCAAGCCGGCTCTGGAGACGCTGGCCATCGTCGCCTACCGCCAGCCGATCACCAGAATCGCCATCGAAGCGATCCGAGGCGTGAATTGCGAGGCGGTGCTGGAGAGCCTGGCCCGGCACGGCCTGATCGACGAGGTGGGGCGCGAGGAGGGGCCCGGCCACCCGCGGCTGTTCGGCACCACCCTGCGCTTCCTCCAGGTGGTGGGAATCTCCCAGGTCGAGGAGCTGCCTCCTCTGGAGGGAGTGGACCCGGAGACCTGGCTGGGGCCGGCGAGCGTCATCGAGGAGCCCGATGCCGGATGAGCGCTTGGGTCGCTGGCTGGCTCGCTCTGGGGTAGCCTCTCGTCGGGAGGCGGACCGGATGGTGGCCGCCGGTCGGGTCACCGTCAATGGCAAGGTACCGCCTCCCGAGGGCCGGCTGGTCGACCCGGAGCGGGAGGAGATCCGGCTCGACGGGCAGCCCCTGCTCCAGCGCAGCATTCAGCGCCGCTACCTGGCCCTCAACAAGCCCCTCGGGGTAGTGTCGACGGCGCGGGATCCCGGTGGCCGTCCCACCGTGCTGGGATTGGTCGAGGACCACAAGGGTCTCTTCCCGGTCGGTCGCCTGGATATCGATTCCCGGGGGTTGATGCTGCTCACCGATGACGGCGACCTGGCCCTCCGCCTCACCCACCCTCGCTACCAGGTGGTCAAGACTTACCGGGTGACCATCAAGGGACCGGTGCGCCAGGAGCAGGTGACGGCGCTGCGCCTGGGGCCCGTCCTGGTCGACGGCCCCACCAATCCGCTGGAGGTGCGGCTCCTCCGCAGCGGCCCCCGGCGTTCTCTGCTGCTGCTTCAGCTGGCCGAGGGTCGCCAGCGTCAGATCCGTCGGATGTGTGCCGCCGTGGGAGCCAAGGTGGAGGACTTGGAGCGTGTCTCCATCGGCGATCTCCGCCTGGGAACGTTGACCATCGGCCGGTCGCGGGAGCTCAGCGGTGGCGAGGTGCGCCGACTCCGCCTCTCGGTCGGGCTCAAATGACCCGGTCGGCGCCGATCGTGACCATCGACGGTCCTGCCGGAGTCGGCAAATCAACTGTGGGTCGGCGGGTGGCGACCGTCCTCGACCTCCCCTTCCTCGATACCGGAGTCTTCTACCGGGCCCTGACCGTGGCGGCCAGCCGAGCCGGGATCGCGGCCGCGGACAGCCAAGCGCTGCGAGATCTGGCCGGGAACGTCCTCCTGGAGGTCAACTCCGACCCAGATCCAGCTGCCGGTGCCTGGCAGGCGCGGGTGGACGGCGAAGAGGTCGCCGAGGAGCTCTGGGACCCGCGCCTGGCCTCTCTGTTAGCGGATGTCGCCCGCCAGCCCGAGGTGCGCCAGTCTCTGCTGGCCGCCCAGCGGCAGCCGGCCGCGGCGGGGGTGGTGGCAGTCGGTCGGGACACCGGCACCGTGGTCTTCCCCGACGCCGACTGCAAGGTCTACCTGGATGCGCCCGCCGAGGTGCGGATGGGGAGGCGGCGCAAGGAGCTCCTCAGCCGGGGCCGGGATGCCTCGGAGGCGGTCCTCCGAGCCGACGTCCTGACCCGCGACCAGACCGACCGGAGTCGTGTCCATGCCCCCCTGGCAGTCCCCGCCGACGCCCTCACCATCGACACCAGCGCGCTCTCGGCGGCGGAGGTGGTTGAGCTGGTTCTGGAGGAGTGCCGCCGGCAAGGTCTCTGGCCACGGGAGCGAGCGACCTAGCCGAAGCGCACGCCAGCCGTGCCGCTCCACCAGCGCGGCTAAGGTGGTGAGTGCACCGTGATCAGAGAGAGCCAGGCGAGCGCCGAGGAGACCATGGTCTGCTTCGACCTGGAGACGACCGGGCTCAGCCCCCGCAGCGATCGGATCATCGAGATCGGGGCGGTGAAGTTCGATCGCACCGGCGTGCTCGACACGTACTCCACCCTGGCCAACCCGGGCATGCCGGTGCCTTTGGTGATCCAGCGCCTCTGCGGGATCAGGGACCAGGATCTCCAGGGACAGCCCACCCCGCCCGAAGCGGTCGCCGGCCTGGCGCTCTTCAGCGAGGGTTGCACCCTGGTCGGCCACGGCGTCTCCTTCGACATGGCCTTCTGCACCGAGATCCTGCCCGAGGTGTTCGGCGGCCGTCTCGCGCTCGACACCTCCGAACTCGCCCGGGTGCTTCTCCCGGCGGCTCCCAGCCACAGCCTGGAGGAGCTGAGCCGCGCTCTCGACCTGCCCCACGACCGGCCCCACCGGGCCCTCTCCGACGCCCAGGCCACCCAGCTCCTGCTGGAGAGTCTGATCGAGACCGCTCAGATGCTGCCCGACGCACTCCGGGAGCGGGTGCGTCTGCTCTGTTTGGAAGGCGGCTGGGCGACCGGGGAGTACCTCGCCCAGCAGCTGCAAAGCCGAGCCCCGGGGGTGGAGAGAGAGGTGGCCGAGCGGGCGCAGCCAGCCGTGGCCGCCCCCCACCCCGGGGCCGGGTCACGCCTGAGCCCGGGAGCTATCGACGAGGCGGGGATCCGGGCCGCCTTTGGGGCGGAAGGGGGCCTGGCGCACTCCGCCGACGAGTTCGAGTTGCGCGAGGAACAGCAGCAGATGGCGCTGGCCGTCTCCCAGGCCTTCAACCGCGGCCAGACCCTGCTCGTGGAAGCGGGTACCGGGGTGGGCAAGTCACTCGCCTACCTGATCCCCGCCCGCGAGTGGGCCGCCCGCGGTGGAGGTCGCGTTCTGGTCTCGACCCACACCATCACCTTGCAGGAGCAGTTGGCGCAGCACGATGTTCCCCTGGCCGAGAAGGCACAACCTCC
>PLDE01000165.1 GCA_003135035.1 Candidatus Dormiibacterota bacterium
GAGAGGCAGGGAGCAGGGGATGCGACTCCGGCGTGGGCACCGCTTCCGTGTCCCCGTAGATGGCTCCCCCGGAGGAGACAAAGACCACCCGCCGGACCGCCGAGCGGACGGCCGCCTGGAGAAGCCGGACGGTTCCCACGACATTGACCTTGGCGTCATGGAGGGGATCGGTCACCGATTTGCGGACATCGATCTGGGCCGCCAGATGGAAGATCACCTCCGGCTTCTCCTTGGCGATCACCCGCTCCAGCCACTCGCTGGCAACGCTCACCTGGTAGAAGCTCGCCCCCGCGCTGACCTGCTCCCGACGGCCACTGCTGAGATCGTCGACCACCGCGACCTGGTGGCCAGACTCGAGCAGGCGGTCGGCAAGGTGACTGCCAATGAATCCCGCGCCCCCAGTGACGACGGCTCTCACTCGGAGGGCGTGTTCCGGTGGCTCGGGGGCCGGTCCCGGGTCGTTCGCCGGTGCTTGGGCGCCTTGCCCTCCTCGCTATCGACCCGATCCATGAGCGGACCCAGAGGGCGGGGCAGGCGGCGACTCATCGCCTCCCGGCTGCGCCGGGCCTGGACTTCCGCCAGTCGGTGCCCCTCGCCTGAGGCAACCGATCTGGAGCGCTCAAGCGGCGATCTGGTGTCCCAGCGCCGGACGTAGAAGGCGCCCTTGAGGGCAGTGTAGGGAATGGCGCAGATCTTGTGCTCCCGGCTCTTGGCGTCGATGATGTCCCAGACCGCCCCAAACCGCTGCAGCGAGGCGGGCTTGACCACGTGGGCTCGGAGCACCTGACCGTCGATGAAGTGGAGCGCGACCCGGGCCAGTTCCTTGATGTCGATCTGGTCCCCGGGCTGAGCCACCTTGGTCAGATCGATCTGGCGCACTCCGCTGACCGGCACCAGGGCCTGGCGGGCGTTGCCGTCGAGGGTGTGCAGATCGAGGTCCAGGAAGGGGTCGTCCATCTGCAGGCCGGGGAGATCGCCGTAGAGGACCTCGCCGTCCAAGAAGGACACCACCACCTCCGGCACAGGCCATCAACCTCCCAGAAAAGGGGCGCCGACAGACGCCATCTTCGTCCTTCGCCACCCGTCATCGGAACGTGAGGCCGGTGTCACCCCTTCGCTACCAGCTTGGTCCCAAGGCCTCGAGCGGTACGACTACGGTGGGAGACATCATAGGCCTGGTGCCTGACGACGGTCTCGGAGTTCGCAACTCATCTTCCCAGGTAGCAAGGAACGACCGGGGCAATCGGGACAGCCGCTTCAGTTGACTAGGCAGGACTTCCAGATTGGCCAACCAGCCCGCTCCGCGCCGTCGCGTCCGCCATAAGTCCTTCACTGCCCAGTTCGCCCTGGTGCTGGTGGCAGTTGGCGTGGCAACCGCGGTGGTGGCCGGCGCGGTGGCCTGGGTCGAGACCCAGCATGCCCGCAGCCAGCAGGACGAGCAAACCGGGGCGGGGGCAAGCCGACTTGCCAGCAGCTTGGTGCAGATGCAGACCGCCGCCGTCTCCCAGCGGTTCGCCTGCGAGGTTGCCGCCCTGGCGAGCACGGGCCCAGCCTATGGCGCAGGTAGCGCCAGCCTCAAGACTCTGGCCCAGGCTGCCGTCGCCAACGCCAGTCCCGGCCAGGTGCTTCTCTTTTTGGGAACCGGCGGGCAGGTGCTGGCCCGGGCACCTGCTGCCTCCTCCCCGCTTCCCTCCCTCAACGTCGTGGTTGGTGGGGGGTCACTCTCAAGAAGGTGCACGGCGCCGACCAGCCGCGGGTTCTTTACCTATGGCAGCAAGCGGAGCCTGCTTGGGGCGGGGATTGCTCCCGTATCCGTCTCCGGCAGGGCTCTGGGAGCGGTGGCGGTGTTCACCCCAGTCGGGGTCCGGGCGCTCCAGTACACCCAGAAACTGATCGACACGGCCGGGCTCCACTCGACCACCGCCCTGCTTGTGCGAGGGCGCCTGGCCCTGCCCCTCGAACTGAACGGCGTGAAGTACCCCCGTGGGTCATCGTTACCAGACTCCTTGGGTGCCGCCCTAGGAGCTTCGGGAGGAGCGGGTCAAGCCTCGCTGGACGGCAGCCAGTACGTCGTCGCCGAGCAGCCCCTGAGCGGTTCGAGCGGTCTCGTGCTCGCCAAGCTGGTGGTCTTCGAGTCGGGAGCGGGAGTGGGGGTTAGCGTGGCCGACTTGGCCTTGCCGCTGGCTCTGGCCGTGGCCGGGGTTCTCCTCTTGGGCATGGCGCTCGTCTTTCTCCTGGTCGAGCATTTCCTGAATCGTCCCCTGCGGCGCCTCGACATTGCCGTGCAGCGCCTCGGTCTCGACGCCTACGCCACCCCGGTCACGGTCGACAGCGGCGCCGAGGAGATAACCCGACTCGCGGCCAACTTTGAATTGGTTCGCAAACAACTGCGCCGCCAGCTGCTGATTGCCACCGGCCGCACTGTTATCGCTTCTACGCTCACCGGCAACGCCCCCTTGGAGCAGACCCTGGACCAGGTCCTGCGCAGTCTGACCAACCTCCTCGATGCCGACATCGCCATGATCCTGCTGCGTCCGCAACCCCAGATGCCCCGCGGGTTGCTGCTCTCGACCGGGATAGCCGAGCCGGGGCCCACCTGGGCCGAACTGGAGAGCACGCACGGAATCATCGGCAGCTTGATACGTGAGCCGCGCTTTCTGGTGCGCACCCATCTCCGACCTGACGAGCGCAGTGAACCGGAAGAGCAGCTGGGTCTGCGGGACTGCCTGGTGGAACCGATGCGTTCCGAAGACCACGACCTGGGTCTCTTGCTGGTTGGCAACAAGCGCAATGCCTACCTCGATGAGGACTACACCCTCTGTCGCGGAGTGGCTGACCAGATCGTGATCGCCGTCGAGAAGAGCACCCGTCTGGCGGTCACCCAGCGAGAAGCCACCACCGATGAGATGACCGGTCTCTACAACTACCGCTTCCTGGTGGGATATCTCGACCAGCAGGTCAACGTTGCCGAGCGGGCCAGCTCTCCCCTGTCGGTGTTGATGCTCGACCTGGATCATTTCAAGGACGTCAACGACACCCACGGCCATCCCGCGGGCGATCGCCTTCTGCGTCAATTCGCCAGTCTGATGGTCGAGACGATCCGTAAATCGGACCTGGCCGCTCGCTACGGCGGCGAAGAGTTTGTGGTGGTGATGGCCAACACCTCACGCGCTGACGCTGAGGTGGTGGCCGACAAGATTCGCTCGGCGGTGGAGGCGATGTCGGTGGGTCTCAACGACGGCGCTAAGGTGCAGATCACCGTCAGCATCGGTGGAGTGACCTTCCCGGAAGGATCCAAGGGCGCTCGTAACCTGCTCGACCTGGCTGATCGCGCCCTCTATGCCGCCAAGCGCAACGGCCGCAACCGGGTGGAGTTCTTGGATCTGACCGCCCTCGCTAGCGAGCCGGTCAAGTCCTGAACGCAGGCGAGGGCCTAGCATGGTCGCGACCATGCCTTCTCTGATCGACCTGCGCAGCGACACGGTGACCCGTCCCTCCGCAGGCATGCGCCAGGCGATGGCCGGTGCCGAGGTCGGAGATGACGTCTTTGGTGAGGATCCCACGGTGCGTCGACTCGAGGAGCGGGTCGCCCGCATGCTCGGCAAAGACTCGGCTCTTCTCTGCCCCAGCGGAACCATGGCCAACCTCATCGGCGTCGCCAGCGCCACCTATCCCGGCGATGAGGTGCTCTTGGACTCGGAGTCGCACATCCTCCACTACGAGTTGGCTGGCACCGCGCTCATCGCCGGCGTCCAGGTGCGCAATTTCGATGCCCCCCAAGCCGGCTGCCCAACCCAGGCTCAGCTGGAGTCACTGGAACGCCTGGGAGATCCCGATCACGAACCCCGTACCGCGTTGCTCTGCCTGGAGCAGAGTCACAACCGCAGGGGAGGCACGGTGGCCACCATCGAGGAACTGCGCAGCGCCAGCGAGGCGGCCCACCGGATGGGGCTGGTGGTGCACTTGGACGGTGCCCGCCTGGCTAACGCGGCCGCCAGTCTGGGCGTGCCCATGACCGAGTTCACCGACTGCGTCGACTCCTCGACCTTCGCCCTCTCCAAGGGACTCGGGTGTCCGGCGGGTACGCTCTGGGTGGGGTTGACCGAGAGCCGGCGTCGGGCGCACACCTGGCGCAAACGCCTAGGCGGAGGAATGCGCCAGGTCGGGATCCTGGCGGCGGCCGGGCTCTACGCACTGGATCACAACCTCGCCCGCTTAGACGAGGACCATGACAACGCTCGTCAGCTAGCCGAGATGCTTCAGTCGGTCCCCGGAGTTACCGTCGATCCCCCGGCGGTGCAGACCAACATCGTTCTCTTGCAGACCGTCGATGATGCCAACGTGATCGTCGAGCGAGCCCAGCGAGCGGGTGTTCTCACGGTTCCGTTTACAGCCCACACCGTGCGCTGCGTGACCCACCTCGATGTGGGCAGCGAGGACGTCCGGGCGGCCGGGGAGAGGCTGCGACAGGTTTTCGCCAGCTGAGTCCTCTCGTCCTGAGACAAAAAGAAAGGAGCGGGCCTGGTGACCCGCTCCTTCACCGATAACTGATGGAGAGTTGCCTTAGGCGGCTCCCGATCCGGCCAGTGTCACCCGACCGCGGCGCTTCGCAGGGCGACGGGTCGCCTTGGGAGCAGCTGCGGCGCGAGCCGTGCGGCGACGGGCGGCCGGCCGCGCCGTCCGGGTCGTCCTGGCGGCGGTGGCGCGGCGAGGCGCAGCTGCGCTAGCTGGGCGGGTCGTCCGACGCCGGGTGGTTGCCCGGGCTGGTGCCTTCCGGGCGGTGGTCCGACGGCGGGATGCCGCGGTACCAGTCCGCCGGGTCCGGGTGGTTGTCGCCCGCGTGGCGGTGGTGCGACGAGCCGTGGCGCGCCGAGCAGGCTTGCGCGTGGTCCGAGCGGTGCTCGTCGTGCGGCTCACTGCGGCGTCGAGCTTCTTCTCAATCTCGGTCAGGCGCTTCTCTAGTGCCTTGAGCTGGGATGTGATTGCCCGATTTACCGAGGCGGCGCTCGGAGCAGTGCGCGTGGTCCGCCGTGGGGTAGTCCGGCGCGCAGTCGTCCGGCGCGCAGTCGTTCGTGTGGCGGTTCGCCTGGTCGTCGGCCTTCGCGTGGTTCTGGTGGCAGAGCGCGCTGTCGTGCGCTTGGTGCCAGTCCTTCTTGTCGTTCGGGGCATAAGTCCGGATCCTCCTAGTTTGGTTTCAGCGCCTTCTGTGGAAGCGCCTCGAAGCTCAGGGTGATTCCTGAATATTGACGCCGGTTGCGTTTGTGACGTGAGTGAAAGCGTGCCTAACCGGGTGTTCGTACGGTCGAGTTAATCTGATTGTGCCACACAATCGTGCATGCGGGTCGTTATGTCAACCACTTTGGACCCTTCCCGCAAAGTGTTACCGGGTCGTCGCACTCCTCCAGATCGACTCGAAACAGGCGATCGCAGCGCTCCTATACTGGCTCAGTGATCGCTCTCGCACCTACGCCGGGAAGCGAAGACCTATACGGCACGGCCCAGCACCGCGTGGATCAGGCGGCCGAGATGCTGCATCTCGACGATGAGGCTCGTTGTGTTCTCCGCGAGGTCAAACGGATCTTCCAGGTGCACTTCCCTGTTGTGCTCGACGACGGCTCGGTCGAAGTCTTTGTCGGCAACCGAGTGCACCTCAACATTGCTCGGGGACCAGCCAAGGGCGGACTTCGATATGAAGCGGACGCTACTTTGGATCAGACCAAGGCGCTGGCCATGGTGATGAGTTGGAAGTCGGCACTCATGTCCCTTCCATTCGGGGGTGCCGCTGGCGCGGTACGAGTCGATCCCCATCGCATGTCCTCGCGCGAGCTGGAGCGCTTGACCCGGCGCTTCACCACGGAGATCAGCCTCCTGCTGGGACCGGAGCGAGACATCCCCGCACCCGACATTGGCACCGGCCCTCAAGTGATGGCCTGGATCATGGACACGATTTCCATGCACAAGGGTTTCTCGGTGACCGCGTCGGTCACTGGCAAGCCCATCGAGGCGGGCGGTTCGGTGGGGCGCGTTGAGGCGGCCGGGAGAGGTTTGGCCATCGTTCTGGTGCATGCCTTGCGCAACACCGGTCTCAGCCTGGAGGGAGCCAGCGTTGCCGTCGAGGGCTTCGGCAACGTTGGTCGCACCTGCGCCCGCCTCTTGAGTCAGGCCGGCTGCCGGGTGGTCGCCGTCTCAGACAGTCATGAAGGATGGCACTGCGACGCCGGTGTCGATGTCGCCCGCTTGGAGGCTGTCAAGCTCGCCGGCGGACGGCTTGCTGACGCCGACGTGCCGGGCGAGTCGATGACGCGGGAGGAGTTGCTGGCGCTGCCGGTCACCGTCCTGGTTCCGGCGTCGGTCGAGTCGACCATCAATGCTGTCAACGCCAACCAAGTCCGCGCTCGCATCGTCGCTGAAGGCGCCAACGGGCCGATCACTCCGGCGGCCGAGGCCGTGCTTGCCGAGGACGGCATCGTGGTCGTTCCCGACATTCTCGCCAACGCTGGTGGTGTCACCGTCTCCTATTTCGAGTGGGTCCAGGACCTGC
>PLDE01000282.1 GCA_003135035.1 Candidatus Dormiibacterota bacterium
GTTGCGGCCCGCCCGCTTGGCCGTGTACATGGCGGCGTCGGCAGCAGCTAGGAAAGCAGCGCCGTCTCGATCGGTGCTAACCGAGCCGGCAACGCCGATCGATACGGTGACCGGGCAGGGCGCAGGCGATGCCTCGATCCGTCGGCGAAGATCCTCGGCCACCTCGAGCGCCGCCACTACTTTGGTGTCGGGCAGCAGAATGACGAATTCGTCGCCGCCGTAACGGGCGGCGAGGTCGCCACGACGGAGCCTCTGCCGGATCACAGCAGCCATCTGCTGGAGGATCTGGTCTCCGGTGGCGTGGTCCCACTGGTCATTGACCTGCTTGAAATTGTCGAGGTCACAGAAAAGGACGGAGCAAGCCCTCCCGCTGCGCTCGGCCCGCTGGAGTTCGCGATCCAGGGTGTCCTCCAGAACCTGGCGGTTGTGGAGGCCGGTAAGAGAGTCGGTCATGGCGCGCTGCTCCAGCTGCTGGTGGAGCTGGACCCGAGAGATGGCGGCAGCGCACTGATCAGCGAAGAGCTCCAGGGCCTGCACCGTGGCCAGGCCCGGGTACTCATGGTCGTCAGGTTCGTCCAGAGAGAGCAAGCCCAGCCGGGTCTGGCCATCATCGAGAGGAATCGTCAGGGAGTCGAGGGGATGCCAGAGTCCGGGGCGCCAGGTGGCCGAGAGTTCCGGGACACTGAGAGCGGTGTCCAAGATGGTGTCCTCAGGCATCTGGTCGCGACGATGGTCGAAGACATAGGAGCGGCTGAGCAACATCTCCGGGCGCATCAACGGCGCCATCGCTTCCATGCTTATCGGGTGCGCGCGCATTCGGGCGAGATCCTCCTCGCTGACCCCGACCGTGGCCCTTACTTGGAGTAGACCGGTGCTGAGGTCGAGCATGTAAACGGCCACCCCCGAGAAGCCTCCGGAGGCGGCGAGAATGTTGGCAATCCGACCCAAGACCTCGTCCAGGCCAAGGGCGTCGTGCATGCTCGCGCTGGCTTCCAGCAAGCCGCGCAGGAGCCGCCTCTCGCGCTCCAGCGCTGCGCGTTCCGTGCCCCCAATCGCCGGCGGCTTGGAGCGACGGTCGACTTCGGCCCGTTGGCGCATGCTGACCGCCCTCATGCCCCCACTCCGGCCGGCGGCCGACCGCCGTGCCCGGACCCGCCGCCGGGCGGACCAGGCAAGCACACCGTCTGGTCGCTGAGGGCGCGCAGGCTCCACTTCTCCACGAACGGCACCTTATGCCGGCCTGGCCGCCCCGCAATGCCAGAAACGGACCTGATGCGGCTGAGTTACCGGGACGTGACCAGCGGTCCCGGCGGAACTCAGCTCAACCGGGCCCGGGCCGGGATTCCTGCCTCGGCAAGTGCCGGTGGCAGCACTTCAGTCGAGCTCTGTGGGTTCGCCTGCTCGGGAGGGTCCACGCCGATGACTCACCCGACCCGCCCGAGGCCTAGCCGCTGGTAGTATCGCCGCTTGTCAGTTCAGCCTGGCCGGTGGGCGACTCTCCCACCCCAGCTGGCAGCGACACAAGAAGGACGAGGTGCCTTTTCCGCAAGACAGCGACCCCCCCGTGGCCGAGGCAAACCCACCCGAGGGGACCCGACAGCCGCTGGTACGGAGCAGCCGAAGTGGCTGGAAGAACATCCTCACAGCCACGCCACTTCGGCACGCCGTCGATGCGGTCCAGTACGGGATCGCGCTGATTCTGCTGGTGATCGCGGTAGTGGTCCTGATCCGCACGGCGGCCACGTTTCTCAGCTCACAGTCGAGCTATCCCCAGAGCCTCATCAGCGCCATCGACGGCGTCCTCATCGTGATCATCGTGGTCGATGTCCTGCGCACCGTTCTCACCCACTTCGAGGGTTCCGGGTTTCCGCTCCGGCCATTCCTTATCATCGGCATCATCTCGGCGGTGCGAGACATCCTCTCGGTGTCCGCCCGACTCGCTCTCCAAGGCCCGGTAAGCGGAAGTGGATTCGCCCGCCTGGCGATCGAGCTCGGAGTCAGCAGCGCCGTGGCCCTGGCCCTGGCTGGGGCACTGGTCCTGACCCGAATCAGCGAGGTGGCACCCAGCGCAGAAGTCTGAGGCACTTGGACTTAGGTCAGGTACCGGCCCCGGTCGCGATCGGAGCGCGCTAGGTCAGTAGCCGGCGCCGGCACACCTGGGACAGGGCTAGGGTGCCGAAGCCGGCCAGGACCAGGGCCAAGCCGAGTCCCAACGGAAGGCCGGTACCAGTGGTCGGCACGATGCTGCTGGCGGCGACCACGCTGACGGTTGCGGCGGTGATCTAGAAACCAGCGGCCGCAACCGGCGGATCGTCCTGGGAAAAGGCGCCAGTGAAGGCGTCCGTCGCAACCTCGTCGACGTAGGCGGTGCCATCACCGTCATCTCCGTCCAGCACGAGGAGCTCCGATCCGACCGGAGCGTAGGCAAGGCACCAGTGGACACCGGCGTCGGCATCCGCTACCTGCAATGAACCCGGCCTAGAGCTGCTGGCGACCGGAGAAAGCGCGCGCCACCGTGCGCTCATCGGCATAGGCCAGCTCCCCTCCCACCGGTAGCCCATGAGCGAGCCGGGTCACCTTGACCCCGCTCGCCTCCAGCCGGCGGTGCAGGTAGCTTGCGGTGGCCTCTCCCTCGATGTCGGAATCTGTGGCCAGGATCACTTCGCTGATCCCCCCCTCGCGGACCCGGGCGATCAGTTCGTCGGCGTGAATCTCTCCTGGTCCCACTCCATCCAGCGGCGATAACGCCGCCCCAAGCACGTGATAGAGCCCCCGGTACTCCCCGCTGCGTTCGATGGCGAGAACATCACTGGGGTCCTCGACGATGCAGAGGAGTGTCTGGTCGCGCCCCGGTTGGCCGCAGATGGCGCAGAGCTCCCCCCGCAAAGAGAGAAAGAAGCAGCGCGGGCAGGTGGCCACGTCCCGGGCCACGTCGGCGACCGCTCCGGATAGCGCCAGGCCGTGCGCCGGCGCTATCCGGACCGCGTGAAAGGCCAGCCTCTGGGCCGTCTTGGAACCGATCCCGGGGAAACGGGCGAACTCCTCCGCCAGCCGCTCAACCGGTGGTGGCAGCAACCCCACTAGTGGCGTCCTTCGGTCCGGGCTGGATTCAGCGCAACCCCGGGGGCAGCATGCCCGGGGGCAGCAGGGACTCCATCGAACGGGCGGCCAGCTCGCGGGAGCGGTCGAGGGCGTCATTGACCGCGGCCAGAACCAGGTCGCCGAGCAGCTCCGCTCCCTCCTCCAGAACCTCAGGCTCGATGCTGATCCCGGTGATGCGCTGTTGGCCGTTGGCCCGCGCCTTCACAGCCCCGCCGCCGGCGCTACCCTCCACCTCTTGGCTGGCCAGGCTGCCCTGCGCCTCCTCGAGCTGGCGCAGCATGTTCTGCTGCATCTGGCGCAATTGTTTGGGGTTGGGCTGGGGCACTGATTGGAACTCCTCTGGCTGCTGCCGGCTAATTCTAGTTCCGAGCTTGCCGGACCCTAGCGCTTCTCGGCGGTACCGAGGCGGGTCACCCGGCTGCCCGGGAAGACGGCCAGGGCCTGGCTGAGGGCGGAGTTGCTGCCGCCATCTGGGTTCTCTCCGCCATCGCCGTTCGACGGCGCCGGCGAAGCGGAGTTGGCAGAGGTCACCACGACCACCACTGCCACACCGAGAACCTCGAGACAGGCGCGCTGAAGGAGCTCACGGTTAGCCAAGGAGGCGACCATGCCGCGATGAAACTCGTACTTGGGATCGAACTCGATGGTGAGCACCCCGTCTTGATGGCGGGCCGGTCGGCCCTCCTTGACCAGCGCTTGCACGGGCAGGTTGTCTCGGCCCAGCCAGGCCAGGATCTCCTGCCAGTGNNTCGATCGGGGACTTGGTCAGTCACCTCCGCCAGCGTCCCCTCGGCAGGCGGCGGCGGGGCCGCGGACGAGGCGCTAGGAGCCTCCCGTACCGGGGCCATGGCTGGCTTGGCTAGGGAAGGCTCGAGGGACAACTCGTACTTGCAGAGGCGAAGCAGGCTCGCCTCGACGGACATCCAGGGATCGTCGGCCCGGCGCAACTCGGACCCGGTCGCCGCCGCCATGGTCATCACTTGCAGCCAGAAGCCCGGGGGAGCGGGAACATCCTCCAGGGCCGGTGCGGTCGAACGGGGAGCGCCGCCCAGCTCCTGCCAGAGATAGAGCTTGGCCAGGGCCCCCAAGGAACGGATCATCTGCCGGGGCTCGACTCCGCCCGACTGCAACTGGTTCAGCTCCCGCCAGGCGAGGCCCATCTCGGCTGAGGCCAGCGCCCGGGCCAGCCGGAGCAGCGCTCGGGGATCAGCCATTCCCAGCCCCGCCTGCACCGCATCGCGGTCCAAGCCGCCATCCGCAAGCCCGAGCAGACGGTCGAGCAACGAGAGGGCATCCCGCAGTGATCCCGCCCCGGCCTCGGCCACCAGCTCAAGGGCGTCGGCGCTCGCCGGGACACCCTCTTGGCTGCAGATCTGAGCCAGGTGGCCAGCCATGGCGTCGAGGGGAATGCGCCGGAAGTCGAAGCGCTGGCAGCGCGAGAGCACGGTGGCGGCCAGCTTCTGAGGCTCGGTCGTGGCCAGGATGAAGCAGGCGTGCTCAGGCGGTTCCTCGAGCGTCTTGAGGAAGGCGTTGGCGCCCTCCTTGGTGAGCATGTGCGCCTGGTCCACGATGTAAATCTTCATCCGCATCGTCGCCGG
>PLDE01000022.1 GCA_003135035.1 Candidatus Dormiibacterota bacterium
TTCACCTTCATCACCAAGACGCCTCCGACCACCGATCTGATCAAGAAGGTGCTGGGGATCGAGAAGGGTTCGGCGACACCGCCCCGAGAGGAAGTCGGCGAGCTCAGCCACGAGCAGGCGCTGACGATCGCCAAGACCAAGCTTCCCGACGTCAACGCCACCGATCTGGAGGCGGCGGCAAGGATGGTCGAAGGCACGGCCCGGTCGATGGGCGTCAAGGTCGGCAGCTAGAAAAAACCGCAGGCTGTGGGAGGGCGCCTGATCGGCGTCCGCTAGAACCACGGGAGGAAGGCGATGGCACAGCACGGCAAGAAGTACATGGCGGCGCTCAAGCTGCTCGAGGAGTCAGAGCTAGTCGACCCCAAGGAGGGGGTGCGTCTGGTCAAGGCGGTGAACAGCTCGCGTTTTCCGGGGACAGTCGAATTGCACGCTCGCCTCGGTGTCGACCCCCGCCATGCGGACCAGATGGTCCGCGGCAGCGTGGTCTTGCCCCACGGAACCGGCAAGGTACGCCGCATCATCGTCTTCGCCCAGGGGGAGAAGGAGCGCGAAGCCCGGGACGCAGGGGCCGAGATCATCGGCGGCGAGGATCTGGTCAAGCGCGTTCAGGAGGGGTTCTTGGACTTCGACGTGGCCCTGGCTACACCCGATCTGATGGGATCGGTGGGCCGGCTGGGCAAGGTGCTCGGTCCCCGGGGATTGATGCCCAACCCCAAGGCGGGCACGGTCACCTTCGACATTGCCCGGGCCATCCGCGACGTGCAGGCGGGCCGGGTCGAGTTCCGGGTCGATCGCTACGGGATCATCCACGTCCCCGTCGGCAAGACCAGCTTCGGGGATGACGACCTGCTGGAGAACCTCTCGGCCATGCTCGAGGCGATCGTCAAGGCCAAGCCCTCGGCAGCCAAGGGCGCCTACATCCGCGCCGCCTATCTGGCGCCATCGATTGGACCGAGCGTGAAGCTGGATCCAGTGCTGGCGGGACGGTTGAGCTCCAACTAGCCGCCAGGGCGACAGCCGGTATACTCAGCGTCCGTTCGCAAAGCACGACTCGACGGAGCCGAAGACCGCGGGGGCAGCCGCTGCTCAATACCCCACCCCGCGCAGGTGACCGACTGACCGACCGCCTCGCTGTGGTTGGCTGGCGACCCCTGGCTCGCGGCTTCCGGAGAGCTAGGAGGTACCGGCGAGGATGAGTGACGAGGGCAGACACGGCGCGGCCGTGATCCCCGAGGCCAAGCAGAAGCAGGTCGCCGACTTGGCCGAGAAGCTGGGACGCATGCGCAGTGCCGTGCTCAGCGACTACCGCGGCCTGACCGTGGCTCAGCTGGAGGAGCTCCGGGCTTCGCTGCGTGCAGCCGGGGTCGATTACCTGGTGTTGAAGAACACCCTGGCCCGACGGGCGGGGGAGGAGGCGGGGCTGAGCGAGTTCACGCCCCAGCTGGTGGGCCCAACCGCGATCGCGATCAGCTACGAGGACATCTCGGCGCCGGCCCGGTTGCTGATCGAGTACGCGCGAACCAACCGGCGCACCGACATGGTGCGCGGGGGGATCGCCGAGGGCCAGGTGCTCAGCCCGGGTGAGGTGCGCCAGCTGGCCGACCTACCCTCGCGCGAGGTCCTGATCGCCCAGTTGATGGCAATCATCGAGGCGCCGGTGTCCCAGTTGCTGGGGCTGCTGGACGCCCCGAGTCGTGATCTGGTCGGGTTGCTCGATGCCCAGGCGCAGGCCGTGGGCGGGGCCGCCTGACCCGAATTCGAATCAGAAAAAATCAAGCAGAGGTAGAGGAGAAGCAGATATGGCCAAGGTGAGCGTGGCAGATTTCGTGGAGTCGCTGGGGTCCTGGACCGTCCTCGACCTGGTCAACGCCAAGAAGCAAATTGAAGAGACCTACGGCATCACCGCCGCCGCCCCCGTTGCGGCAGCTGCGGTGGCCGCCCCCGCCGGCGAGGCAGCCGCTGAGGAGCAGACCGAGTTCACGGTCATCCTGACCGCCGCCGGAGACCAGAAGATCGCCGCCATCAAGGCGGTCCGTGAGATCACCGGGCTAGGTCTGAAAGAGGCCAAGGACGTGGTCGATGGTGCTCCCAAGCCGGTCAAGGAAGGGGTCACTCGGGAGGAGGCGGAGGCGGTCGCCAAGAAAATTCAGGAGGCTGGCGCAACAGCTGAAATCAAATAGGGGCTGGCTCCTCGGCTGACCGTCCTCCTGAGGGGAACCGTCCCCAGAGTCGAGGTCGCACATGTGGTAACATTTCCGTTCCGCCACCTGTGAAGTTCACCGTATGTCCGCGCTTGCCTGGAGAACTTTAGCCCATGCCCCAACTTCGTGCTGCCTTGCCTGCTGCGCCCTCACGCCTCAGCTACGGGACGATCCCCGAGATGCTCGAGGTGGGCAACCTGATCGAGACCCAGCTGAATTCGTTTCGCTGGTTTGTGGAGGCAGGTCTGCGCGAACTCTTCGACGAGATCAACCCGATCACCGACTACACGGGCAAGAACTACGAGTTGCGCTTCCTTGACTACAGCTTCGGTGAGCCCAAGTTCGATCAGGAGGAGTGCCGCAACCGCGACATGACCTTCGCCGCCCCGCTACGGATCATGACCCGACTCCACATCAAGACGGGCGAGAGCGCCGGAGAGATCAAGGAGTCCGAGGTCTACCTGGGCGACTTCCCGATGATGAC
>PLDE01000050.1 GCA_003135035.1 Candidatus Dormiibacterota bacterium
CGAGTAGCTGGGGATCCCCCAGGCGGTGCAGGCGAAATCCACCTTGCCTTCCAGGAAATCAAGGAACAGGGGCGAGTGGTTGAGGCGCCACTTCTTGCGTCGGCCGTCGGCGAACGCCTCCTTGAAGATCGCCCGGGTNNAGATCGTCGTTGAGGAAGTCCAGAACGTCGCGCACCGAGGAGGCGTCGTCCTGAGTGAAGAAGGTGGTGTTGGTGGTCACCCGGAAGCCCCGGCTCTTAGCCTCCTTGATCGCCGCCACGGCCTTGTCGAAGACGCCTTCCCGACAGACCGACTGGTCGTGGCGATCCTTCAGTCCATCCATGTGGATCGACCAGGCGAAGTAGGGGTTGGGCTTGAAGAGGTCGAGCTTGCGCTCCATCAGGATGGCGTTGGTGCAGAGATAGACGAACTTCTTGCGCTCCAAGAAGGCGCCCACGATCTGGTCGATATCCTTATGCACCAGCGGCTCGCCGCCGGCGATGGAAACAACCGGGGCGCCGCACTCCTCGATGGCGTCGATGCACTGCTGCACCGTGAGCCGGCGTCGGAGAATGTCGTCCGGGTGCTGGATCTTGCCGCAGCCGGCGCACTCCAGGTTGCACTGGTAGAGGGGCTCCAACTGCAGCACCAAGGCGAACTTCTCCACGTGGTGGAGGCGCTGGTTCATCAGGTAGGCGCCGACCTTGACCTTCTGACGCAACGGAATGGACATGGCCTACCTCACAAGTTCAGATGGCGCCAGCAATATGGTTTAGGACTCTAAACCTTACAACGCTTGTAGAGTCAATCGGTGACCTTGGCGAGTCCCCTGCCGAGCGCGGACAGTCACCGCCTCAAGATCGGTGAGGCGGCGACCCTGACCGGCGTGAGCGCCGGCCGGATCCGTCACTACCAGGCGCAGGGCCTGATCCAGCCGGGGCGCAGTCAGAGTGGCTATCGGTACTTCGACGCCGACGATGTCGTCCGGATCCTCGAGATCGACTTGCTGCGCAGCTTGGGGATGGGCCTGAGCGACGTCGCGAGTTCTCTTCCCGGCCGCGCCGCCGAGGGTTCACTGCCGGCCACACTGCGGTCTCATCGCAAGAGCCTCCAGGCGGAACGGGACCGACTCGATCGACTGGTCACCGCGATCGATCTCGCTCTTGAGTCGGAGAAGGCCACGGCCGAGTCAGTCGCAACCCTGCTCGCCTCGGCTAACTCCACCCCGAGGGACAGCCTCGGGATCTTCGGTCGGCTCAGCAAGCCACTCTCCGAAGACGCGGCCGCGATCTACCAGGAAATCTTGGGCGGTGGCTGGGGTCTGCCGGTACCCTCGATCTTCGGCCGAATGCTCCTCCCACCGGCCGTCACCGAGCTGCTGGAACAGGTCGCCCATGCTCATGGATACCAGGAGCTCTTCGCTCGGGTCCGGAGCCTGGCGCTGGCCATACTCAGCCTGCCTGAGACTGGGCCGAGAGCATCCGGACCGTCCCAGGTGGCCGAAGACTGGCTCGACGGTCTGACTCGCGAGCCCCTACCGACTGCGGTCCAGGCCGCGTTGGATCGCACCATCCCGCGCATCGGCGAGCTGGAGGTGCTCAATCAGGGCTTCCAGCTTTGGGCCGGGTCGATCTCCCCTCCGGCGGCCGAGGTCCTGCGCTCGCTGGAGGCCCGAGCTGCCGACTCCGGACTCCTCGTCCTGGGCGTACTCCTGGCCTCCCGGCCACGCCGGGGAACAGCCTGGAGGCGGCCACCGACGGCGTAGCAGCTATACCCCCCAGGGGTATACTGGCAGAGGCACTTGCCTTGCCGAGGATTTCGGTGGATACGCACATATTTGAATTGCTGGGCGCGGGCCTACGCGAGTCCGCCGCCATGTTCTGGCAGACCCTCTGGGCCCTGATTCTGGGGTTCTCACTGTCGGGAGCCGTCCAAGCCTTCGTATCGCGACGAGAGATGCGGCACCTCCTTGGTGGCGACGGTGTCGGCTCCCTGCTCCGGGCCACAGGGTTCGGGGCCGCGTCCTCGTCCTGCTCCTACGCCTCCGCGGCGATGGCCAAGTCCCTCTTCGCCGGGGGAGCGGGGTTTCTGACGGCAATGGTGTTCATGGTGGCTTCGACCAACCTGGTGATCGAACTGGGTATCGTGCTGGCGGTCTTGATTGGCTGGCAATTCACAGTCGCCGAACTGTTCGGTGGGTTGCTGATGATCGGAATGTTCGTCGTCGTCGGCCGGCTCACCCTGAGCCGGACCTTGGTGGCGGCGGCCCGGGAGCGCCTGCGAGCCACCTCCGACCGGTCCGACGCGGCTCCGGAAGTACTGACCGCCAGCCCGCCCCTGTCAGTTAGGCTCCGCTCGGTCACGCGCTGGCGAGCAGCGGCCGGCTATGCCCTGGCGGACCTGCGCATGCTGCGAAAGGAGCTGGTGGCGGGATTCCTGGTCGCTGGTTTCCTGGCGGCCCTGGTTCCCGCAGAGGCTTGGCGCACCCTCTTCATCAGCGGACACGGCTTTGCGTCCTCTCTGGAGAACGCCGTCATTGGCCCCCTCATCGCCATGCTCAGCTTCGTCTGCTCGGTGGGCAATGTTCCCCTCGCCGCCGCACTTTGGAAGGGAGGAATCAGCTTCGGCGGCGTGTCAAGCTTCCTCTATGCCGACTTGATCACCTTCCCCCTGCTCCTCATCTATCGGAAGTACTACGGTGGTCGACT
>PLDE01000288.1 GCA_003135035.1 Candidatus Dormiibacterota bacterium
GCGGATCGTGAGTTTGAAACTGCTATCCAGAGCTGGCTTCGGGTTCACAAGGCCATGCTGATCGGTGAGGTAGTGCTCGCTTCGTACCGCTACCTGGTGAACAATCCACAAGCGTCCGAGCTTGGCGCCTTCGATCATGTCATCGCGGATGAATATCAGGATCTCAACGTCCTGGAGCAGCGACTCTTAGACACGTTGGCTGAAAGGGGAGCCCTCTGCGTCGCAGGGGATGACGACCAATCGATCTACAGCGTGCGAAATGCGAACCCTGAAGGTATCCTCTCATTCCTACACCGACCTGATGTAGAGCCCATTGCAATTGACATTTGCCTCCGATGCCCGGCATCTGTTTTGACGATGGCCAATTCCCTAATCCGTCAAGCTCCGGGTAGGGCCAAGGAAGACCTCCTGCCCTGCGATGGCATCAAGCCCGGCACTGTTGGAATAGTCCAGTGGGCTGACGTCGACGCCGAGGTCGACGGTCTTGTGTCGAACGTCGCGGCTGATATTGCTTCCAAACGTCGCGCGCCCGGCGACATCTTGGTCCTGACCAACTGGCGACAGCTCGGCGAGCGCATCCGCAGCCGTCTGGCCGAATTAGAGATACCGGCACGCTCATACTTCACCGAGGAGGAACTGGCCACCGATGATGCTCGAGCCGCTCTTGCTCTTCTGAGGTTAGTCGTCGATCCGGGTGATCGACCTGCTCTTCGAGTCTTAGTGGGGCTGCGGGACAACACTGGTCGCTCCGACGCGTATAGACGATTGCTCGCGGTGTGCCAATCCGAGGGTCAGTCGCCGGCGAGCGTGCTGTCGAGACTCCGCGACGGTGAGAGCCTGGGGATCAACGTGCCAGCCCTGGTTCAGCGCTTTTCCTACACACTTGCGAAAGTAGAGCAGCTAAGAGGACTGGACCTTCAGCACCTTGTTGACGCCCTCTTCCCGGAAGATCAAGGATCTACGGCAGAGCTGCGCTCGATCGCGCTGCTTGCGCTCGTTGAGGCGACTGAAGCGGGACACTTCTCAGGGCGATCCTGGAATCGGTGACACAGGAAGATGTCCCGCAGCACCCCGATTTCGTTCGGGTAATGAGTCTTCACAAGTCGAAAGGCTTGACCAGCGCTGCTGTAATCATCGCAGGTGCCGTAGATGGCGTTCTGCCAACCATCCCATCTGACGACCCTAACGTTCAAGATCTAGCGATCAAGGAAGGCCGACGGCTCTTCTATGTTGCTGTGACCCGCGCTTCGGATGAGCTGATTATTTCAAGCTCCGCCACTATGGATCTGGCTGATGCCAATCGTCGGGGCGTTCGCTACGCTAGGAACTCAATCCGACGTCGGGGCTCACTATTCACGGTACGGACTCTGGCGAGTCCGTACCTCGCTGAGTTGGGACCGAGCGCACCGCGGGCCCAGAAAGGCGAATCCTGGCTTGGTAGGTGGCGGATTGATGTCGGATCGGAGATGAGGTGTTGGCCCACGCCTCACGTACCGTGCTGACTCGTTTAGGAGGTGAATAGTGGCGTGGATAACTGGCGTCGGCACCCTCCTACTAGCGCTCGCGACCGCCACCCTCGCCCTGCAGAGTTATCGAACTCGAGTCGACTCAACTCAACCCACACCTTCAGTCTCGCTTCTCCGGCCAGGGGCAACGCCGCTTCTCCCGCCCGAGGCTATGGGCCAGAGACCGGCGCCTGCCACCAGCCATCGGATCTTCAAGGACGCCGACGCAAGTTCAACCCTGCTCCTGATCCGCGCCAGCGGGGTGATCGTTAATGGGGGTGAATTGACGTGCAGAGCTGGACTTCGGCGCTCCGATCATATGAATGACCCGCGATGGCGGGAGTTCGAAATTGTGGAGTGGGGCGACCAGAGGTCGGCCTATGACGAGCTCGGCTGGCTACAGGACCAGATTGGGACTGGAATGAACACCAAGCTGAGCATCGGTTCGCTCTCCAAAGTGGGTCCGTTACCCATCGGAGAGCAGTCCTACCTGATCTTGCCTAAGTCAATCTCGCGAGTGTGTGTCACCTTGGGCGCCAGCGTGGAGCACTGGGGTGGACCGTTCCGCGTAGAGCCAACTCCGGCTCCCGCGACCGTGCCCGCTGTCAGTTGTCAGCTCCGCATTGACTCTCCAAGTGGGCGAGGAGCATTCGACCTCTTGACCTTGACACTAAAGGCAGCGCCCGTGTCACGTGCTGGCAGCGGGGAGGCATGGTGGGTGCAGCGCCCCGATGTGGTTGAGATCAGCAGGTCGGTGCACATCCCCCCTGTGGCCACGAGCGAGATCGGTCGGATGCGGCGATGCTACCGCGACCCCATCGGTCGGCTCTTCCACATCTGATCTGCGGCACTGTCAACGGCCGTACCCCCCAAGCCGAACGACCCTCGACTGGGTCCACCAGCCCTAGGAACAGAGGGACCCCGGGCCATATTGGGGAAGCCCGGGGTCGGAGCAGAGAGGGAGGGGGTCTCCTCCCCTGCCACGAGGATTCTAGCGACTGGTGGGCGGAAGGAAGCCGGAGCGAGCACAGCTACCCTTCCGCCCATCGCATCTCGTCCTTTTACATCCAGCCGTCACTCCGGACGAGGTCCTTGACCATCACTGTGACTAGGCCTATAGTCCGGGCAAACCGGCAGTCGGGGTGCATGGGGCCCGTCAAGCCCGTCCCCTGACTCCCCTTGCTGCTCCACTCGGGCACTGATGCTGGCTGACCTATAGCAAGCGCCAAAGCCTTAATCGCTAGAGGGCTTGCCCATTTCGTCAGGACTTCATGGGCCCCCGTGACGATCCTCGTATCGAGATCGTTGTCCAGATAGGCT
>PLDE01000018.1 GCA_003135035.1 Candidatus Dormiibacterota bacterium
CCGGGTGATGGGACCGGGTACCTACTTCGGTGAGATCGGGCTGCTGGCCCAGATGCCCCGCACCGCGACCGTCCGGGCGCTCCAAAATTGCACTCTCTACCGCATCCCGGGACCGGACTTCATCGATGCTCTCACCACCAGCACTGCCAGCGGCGGACTGCTGGAAGGGGCCAAGACTCGCCTGGCCCGGACCCACCCGTCCTACGCGCCAACCCTGCTTGGGGAGACGGTCGCCGGGACCAACGGCTAGGGCTAACCGGGTCACCTCGATCACGGCCAGGGGCATAGATCCGATCGCGACGGTCGGGCCACCCGTCATTGAGGGGACGTCATCTGTGCCGAGGCGCTTATATCATCCCTATATATGTGGGAGCCCCGAAGAGCGGGCGCGACAGCATCCTTGGCTGGGGCGTGAGCCGGATGAGGCTTGCGCCCCGGCCACTCCTTTCTGCACTTGCCGCCGGCGTGGCGACGGCGCTGCTCGTGGCGGCTTGCGGCGGCCCCGCTACCTCGTCTGGGACGCGCTTCCCCCGCCTAGATGCCTGTAATTTACTCAGCGCCGCCCAGGTGGCCCAGATCTTCGGCTCCCTGGAGCCCACCGGGGACACTCCGGCTGCTACTCACCAGAGCCACGACTACATCTGTGTCTGGAGCGCCGGGTTGACCCCGGCGCAGGTGACCTCCGATCCAGCGGCAGCCGCGGCGGCGCTCGAGATCTCGTACTACCGGGGAGGCTCCGGGTACCCCAGCGCCGCCCACAAGTTCGCGCAGCAAGCCTGTAACGCCAGCCCGCAGCCGGTTCCCGGCCTGGGCCAAGCCTCCGACTACTGCGGGGGGGACCTGGCGGTGGTGCAGGGATCGTCGCTGGTCGAGTTTCGCGTCTTCTCGATCACGCCCGCCCCCACCGCGGCGACCGAGACATCGGGGATGAGGTCGGCACTGGCGAGACTGAATTCTTGACCAGCCAGCTCTCAGCCTGGCCGGTGGCCCGGGTCTGCAGTCCAGAGCCCAGCTCAATACGGCCTCGCCGTGGTACCGCGTAGCGGCCTGAAACAGCTGGAGCCAGCTGCCTCGTGATCGGGCGTCCTGCGGCCCGGGAGTCGTCTCTGGAGCAACTTGCGGTTTCGCCTTGACGGCGTCCCACGACTGCTGTACGGTCAGCGCCGAGACGTGGGGCGCGGGGCCCTACCAGGTGCGGAGTTGGTCGCCGTTTGGCGATCCCAGGAGGGGAAGCCGGTGAGGCTCAGAACTGGAGTATCTAGGGTTCGCGGCAAGGTGAACCCCTCTCGACGACTACCTTCCGCCAGGGTTTCGTGGCGTACCAGCCTGATCGCACTGATAGGTGTGGGAGCGCTGGCGTTGTCACTCGGCTGGCTGGCTGGCCCGGGATCGCGCACCGCAGTGCCTGCCTCGACCCCGGGAACAAGCCAGTCCGAACTCCTGGCCGTCAACGGCAACAGCACCTGGGGCATGGCCTCCAACGGAAGCAACAGCTACGGCACGCCAACTCAGCTGTCCTCGACCGCGTTCTACGGCTCGGTAGCCACCCTGTCCGGCGACGTCACCGGCGCTGGGGAACCGGACCTCGTCGCCGTCGATGGCAGCGGCACCTGGGTCATGACCTCCAACGGGTCGACCTTCGGGGCGCCGACGCAGTGGTCGTCAGTCCCCTTCTATGGCACCCGAGCCACCCTGCTCGCCGATCTCACCGGCAACGGCAAGGATGACCTGGTGGCTGTCAACAGCAACAGCGTTTGGGTCATGCTCTCGACCGGCACTGGATTCTCGGCCCCCGTTCTGTGGTCCACGGCCACTTTCTATGGGTCAGTCACCAACCTGGCGGCCGACGTGAACGGCGACGGCAACGCCGACCTGATCGCCGTCAANNCGGCAACAGCACCTGGGTGATGACCTCCAACGGGTCGACCTTCGGGGCGCCCACGGAGTGGTCCTCGGAGGCCTTCTACGGCAGTGTGGCCACCTTCGCCGGGGATGTCAACGGCGACGGCAACGCCGACCTGATCGCTGTCAACGGCAACAGCACCTGGGTGATGCTCTCCAACGGCACGAGCGCTTTCGGCGCGCCGTCCGAGTGGTCCTCGCAGCCCTTTTACGGGAGCGTTGCCACCCTCCTGGCCACTGAGACGGCCACCGTGCCCGCCATGGTCTCCGCGGTGGTGACCTCGAGCAGCATCGCCATCACCTACAACGAGAACGTGACCTGCCCAGCGACTGGCGCTGACACAGACTTCACCTATGACTCCGCTGCCAGCACGTCGGGTGGCGCCATCTCTGGCTGCACACCAAGTGGCGATGTACTCACCTTGACCGCTGGCACCACCTTCACCCTGCCGACGGGTAGCGGGAACATCGTCTACACGGCACCGACCACCAGTACCAATTCGAACGCCGTTGCCGCTGCCTCCTTCGCGGCGGACTTCGCCGCCACCCAGACCCTGGACATAGGCGCAGCGCCGGCCATGGTTTCCGCGAGCGTGACTGCGAGCAGCATTGCCATCACCTACAACGAGCCTGTGTCCTGTAATGCCACAGGAGCCGACACGGACTTCACCTATGACTACACCACCTCGACTTCCGGGGGCGTAGCCAATGGCTGCAGCACAAGCGGCGATGTACTCACCCTGACTACAGCGTCGACGTTCACCCTGCCAACCGGAAGCACCGGGAGCATCGTCTACACCGCGCCAGGCAGCAGTACGACTTCGAACGCCGTCTATGCCACGGGTACCACGACCAACTTCGCCGCGACGCAGACGCTGGGAGTGTCGGCGGTGCCAGCCATGCTTTCGGCCACGGTCAGCTCTTCCAGCATCGTGGTCACCTACAACGAGGCTGTGTCCTGCCCGGCGACCGGGGCTGACACGAACTTCACCTATGACACCACCGGGACCACCAGCGGCGGCGCCGTCGGTGGCTGCACCACGAGCGGCTCAGCGCTCACCCTGCCCCCAAGCACCACCTTCACCACTCCGGCGACCGGAGCGAGCACCCTGATCTACACCGTGCCCACGACCAACAGCAGCTCCACCGCCGTGTACGCCACCGCTGCGCCCAGCGACTATGCGGCGGCCCAGACTCTCAACCTGGGACCGGTCCCGACCATGGAGTCGGCTTCCGTGACGACGAGCAGCATCGTCATCACCTACAACGAATCGGTCACGTGTAAGGCCGGGGACAGCGCGTACTCAGACTTCAGCTACTACGACGGCTCAGGCAACGGGGGCGGGATCGCGAGTTGCGTGTTCTCCTCCGACACGTTGACCTTGTCGCCATCCACCACCTTCACCGTGCCGACGGGATCGTCGGCGACCATCACCTACACGGCGCCGACGCCGAGCACTATCGCCAATGCCGTCTATGCCACTGGCACCACGACCAACTTCGCCGCCACCCAGATCCTGGCCTCCGCCGGGACGCCATCGATGGTGTCGACAGCATGGACGGGAAGCAGCTCGATCCAGGTCACCTACAATGAGCCGGTTTCCTGTAACGCGACCGGAGCTGACGGCGACTTCACCTACGATTCGGCCACCGGCGTGTCGGGTGGAGCGGTGACCGGGTGCACCGCCAGCGGCGATGTGCTTACCTTGGTTGACTCGGGAACGTTCAGTACCCCCACCAACAGCGGCAGCCTCAGTTACACAGCACCCGGCTCGCCGAGCACAACGACCGCCGTATACGAGACCGGGTCAACCAGCAACTTCGCGGCGACCCAGAGCGGTGTTGCCGTGCGACCCGTGCCGGTGATGATATCGGCGGTAGTGGACACGTCCGCGGGGACGATCGCCATCACCTACAACATCTCCGTGTCGTGTGACCCAGCGGGCAACGCGTGGTCACAATTCACCTACGATTCGACCACCAGCACCTCGGGTGGAACGGTGACCGGGTGCTCGCACACCAACGAGACTGTGACCCTGACGCTGACCAGCCTGCTCCCACCGGGCGCTGGGGCAACGATCACCTACACCGCTCCCGGGTCGCCTACCGAGACGACGGCGGTGTACGCGACGGCTATTCCGACCGACTATGCCAGCACCTGGCTCCTGAGCACCGGTATTACTGGCGCCTGAGCAACCGGGCTCGCGAAGCTTCGCGGGGAGCCCCGGCCCGAGTTGGGCCGGGGCTCTTGCCGGAGTTCTAACCTTCGCGGTCTAGCTCGAGCGAAGGCGCGGCGGGCGCGCTGGGGTGGCAGCCTCCTTGGCCAGGATGCGCCGGCGACGCCCAAGCGTAGATTGCGCGGGTTAGGCCAAACTGGCGAGGCCTTGCTCAAATCTCCACCCGCCTCGCACGGGCCCGCGGTCGCATGCGCCGCCCTCATCCTTGGAGTTGGCTTGCTCTTGGGCGCCTCAACGGAGATGGCATCTGCGGCCGCCATCGGAGCGGCCTCCGTGGGAGCGGGCCTACGTCCCCCGGCCCCGGGTGTGATTGGAGCAGAGAGCCAAGTGGATCCCTCGACCCTGCTGCAAAG
>PLDE01000068.1 GCA_003135035.1 Candidatus Dormiibacterota bacterium
GTGATGCCGCAGGCACCGACGGCGCGCCGGCAGCCCAAGACCCACGTCACCGCGCTCGACGTCGGGGCCCAGGTGATCAAGGCGCTGGTGCTCAAGAAGGAAGCCGGCGAGGCCATCGTGCTTGGGGTGGGTCGCTCCGAGCAGGGGCCAGGTCAGCTCGACCCCTCGAAGGGGGTTGACGTGGAGTCGGTTATCGAGGGCTGCCACGCCGCTCTCGAGGCCGCCGAGGACATGGCCGAGGTGATCCCCACCCGGGTGGTGATCGGAATCGGCGGAGCCAGGGTGCGGGCGGCCAGCAACTCGGGGTCGCGGATCCGGGGCAGGCCGCAGGTGCGGATCTCCCGGCGCGAGCTGGATGACCAGGTGGAAGGGATCCAGCGGCGGGCTCTGCGTGAGGCCCAGGCCCGGCTCGACGAGGAGACCCCGGGCGAGGCAGATGGCGCCCTGCGCCTGGTGCACTCGTCGATCACGGCCGCCAAGGTGGACGGGCAGCCGGTTCTCGATCCGCTCCGCTACCAGGGCCAGAAGATCGAGCTCACTGTCTTCAACACCTTCGCCACGGAGGGTCAGTTCGCGGCGGTCGACGAGGTTGCCCAGGCCCTCGACTTGGAGCTCTTGGAGACGGTCGCCGAACCCTACGCCCTGGCCCGACTGGCCTCGACACCGGAGGTTCTCGAGTCAGGGGCGATCTTCATCGATATCGGGGCCAGAACCACTACCGTCAGCCTGGTCCGCAACGCCATCCTGGAGTCGACCCGGATGTTCGAACTGGGCGGTCGCGCCTTCACCCGCAAGCTCGCCCACGACATGGATCTGTCCTTGATCCTGGCCGAGAGCCTGAAGCTGCGCCACTCGGCGGGCATGCTGGGGGGCCAGGAGGAGGCCATGGTCCGGCGAGCCATGGGCGAGTCGGCCGAGGTTCTCGCCCAGGGGGTGGCCCTGGTGCTCCATGACATGGCTAAGGGCCAGCCCCTGCCGACCCGAGTCCGGCTCTATGGAGGCGGGGCGATGCTTCCCGAGGTGGGTGAGCAGTTGAGCGTGCTCCGCTGGACCGACTATCTGCCCTTCGTGCAGCCGCCCACCTTCCGTCAGTTGGGTCCAGAGGAGCTCACCGCCGTGCACGACACCACCGGTCTGCTCACCTCGCCCGCCGACGTGGTGCCCATGGGGTTGGCCTATCAGGGATGTGGTCAGATCGAGGAGGCTGCCGAGGCGGGGCCCGGCCTGGAGGGGATCATGCGCAAGGTGACCCAGGCGATCCGAGGTACGGATGCCTCGTAACCCGATCTCCCGCGCGGCCGTCGCTCACTATGGGCGGGGGGCCTGAAGGTCGTGGCCAAGCTGCTCTACGTAGAGCCCAACGACGAGATCACCGATCTGGTCGACCGAATCAGGCGCGCCGAGGGAGACCGCGACCTGGTCTTCGTGGTTCCTCCCGATGGCAAGGTCCTGCGTTCGCCTCTCGACATGCGCCTGCTGATGCAGTACACCAGGGGCTTCCAGAAGCGGATCGCGATCGTGACCGGCGATCCCCAGATCCAGGCGCTGGCGCTGCGGACGGGATTCCCCACCTTCGCCTCTCTGGCCCGGCTCGAGCAGGGGGCACCTCTGCGCGGAGTTCCCGAGGCGGCGGCCGCCAGCGCCGCCGCCGCAGCAGTCGCCGCCGCACCGGTCATGGCGGGGGAGGATGCGCCATCGACCGAACTGGCCAAGCGCACCCCCTCCACGCTCCTGGCCGCGGGCACCGGAGGGGCCGCTGGCTGGTGGGCCAGGGCCCAGGAGATGTGGGCGTCTCAGCGCGGCCGCCAGCGCCTCCTGGTGATCGGGAGCGCCGTTGTCGTAGTGCTGTTGCTCCTCCTCCTCTTTGTCTTTCCATCGGCGACGATCACCCTGGGAGTCCAGGCGCACCGGCTGGCGGACACCGCGACGATTCAGGGGACCTCGGGCTCCGGGTCTGGCCCGACTCTCGACCAGATCTCGACCGAAGCGCTGCAGAGCCAGACGTACACGCAAAACTTCACTGCGACGCCCAGCGGGACACAGTCTCTGCCGCCGGTGCCGGCGACTGGGACTTTGCAGTTTTGCTCATCTGGCGGTGGTGGTGTTGGCAGTCCGCCGTATTCGCTAACTTTTTCAGGTTCGCCAAGTTTCGTTGACACTTCCTCAATCGTTTTTACTACGACCTCGGCGTCATCAGGTGCAACCTATTCCGTCCCGTTGTGTCCAACAACCGTGGGTGTCCCTGTCGAAGCTGCGTCGGCCACCATTGGCACCGCGGGAAACGTTGGTGCAAACCAGTCGTGGAGTTGGAATGGATCAGGAGGTTCGGTTGGCGTGGGAGGCAATGCGGCGAAGAACTACAACTGGACGCTGAGCAACCCGGCAGCTATGACGGGAGGTACGAACGCTACGACCCAGTCAGTTTTCTCGCCATCCGACGCCACGGCGGCTACCCAGCAGCAGCAGACCGTCGATACCAACCTGACGCGGAAGGCGACCAAGCAACTGAAACGTCTGGCCAAGCAGGACAAGAGTGTCATTGCCCAGACGTCGGGCGGAAGTGGCGTGGTGGTCACGGTGACCAATCCCACGCTGCCGACGGGGTGCAACACGTCGGCATCCACGCCCTGCCCCGCCGCCTCCACCCAGACCCTCACGGTCACGCTCTCGGCAGCCGCCACTGCCTACAGTCCGACGGCCGCCAAGGCGGCCGTGCTCAAGGACCTCAAGTCCAAAGTTCCCTCTAACGGTGAGCTTCTGGCCGACCCTGACCTGGGTACCCCAAAGGTGGTTTCGGCGGGAGCCGGCGGCACCGTGACCCTGACCTCCCACGCGGTCGGGTACTGGGCGCCCCAGTTGAACCTGAAGACCTTCCAAGACAAGCTGGGCTTCATGAGCCCGAGCTCGGCCAAGACGTATCTGCTCGGGCAGCTGCCCGGATCCAGCACGGTCACCATCTCGCAGTCTCCGTTCGGACTGCCCTGGCTACCGCTCTTCTCGGGAAACATCCACTTGGTCCGCGTTTCGTTGGCGCAGAGGCACACCTCTGGTTAGGAGCGCTGGTGGTGGCCGGGGCAGGATCCTGGCGCTCGATCCCGGCAGAACGAGAGTCGGGGTGGCGGTGAGCGACGAGACCAGGACCATCGCCCAGCCCCACTCCACGGTGATGCGCCGCTCGGATCAGCGCGACCTGAGCGAGATTGCGCGCCTGGTCGAACAGCTTTCGGTAACCGCCATCGTGGTGGGCCTACCCCTGCAGATGGATGGTCGAGAGGGTGACTCCGCCGTCGAGGCGCGGGGATTCGGCGCCGCGGTGAGTCGGGCGACGGGTATCCAGGTGAGCTTCCTGGATGAGCGCCTGACCACCAAGCAGGCAGAGCGCCATCTCATCGCCGCCGGCGCTTCGCGAGCCCGGCGCCGCCAGGTGGGAGATCAGGTCGCCGCCACCCTGATCCTGCAGCAGGCGCTGGCGGGCCTGGTGAAGTCTCCCCAGTGAGACGCCACCCCCTGATCAGCTGCTTCTTGGTCCTGGTGGTGCTGGTGGTCCGTGCGGGGGCGGCGGTGGCGGTGGTGGCTAGAAGAGATCTATCGGCAGTCAGCCCCACTCAGACGCACAAGGTTCTCTTCACCATCACCAAGGGCGAGACCCTGGACCAGGTGGCGGCCAGTTTGGAGGACCGTCGGCTGATCCGGAGCAGCTTCTTCTTCAAGTATTTCGCTGAGACCAAGTCGCTCCAGCACGATCTCAAGCCGGGGCGCTTTGAGTTGGACTCAGATATGGACGCCGCAGAGGTGGTCGACGTGCTCAAGGGGCCACCGCTGAGCGAGGCCTTCAACGTCACCATTCCGGACGGACTGCGACTCGCCAAGGAGGCGCAGATCTTCCAGTCATACGGGCTCTTCTCGGCGGCCAGCTACCTCAAGGTCGCCGATGCTGCCACCACCTTCCCGGGGATAACGCCCCTGGCGGGTACCCCGGCGGGAGCGAGCTGGGAGGGCTTTGCCTTCGGCGACACCTACCAGGTCCTGCCCAAGACGACCCCGGACCAGATGCTGGAGCGCCAGATCCAGGACTTTCAGACCCGGGTTGGCACGCAGGTCAGCA
>PLDE01000048.1 GCA_003135035.1 Candidatus Dormiibacterota bacterium
TGGACACCCGCCTCTCGCGGGCCAAGTTCGAGCAACTCACAGCTGACCTGACCGACCGTTGCCGCGCTCCCTTCGAGAACGCACTCAAGGATGCCGCCATGAAGATCGGCGAGCTCGATGAGGTCATCCTCGTCGGGGGCTCGACCCGGATGCCGGTGATCCAGGAACTGGTGGAGAAGATGAGTGGCAAAGAGCCGCACCGCGGCGTCAACCCCGATGAGGTGGTTGCCGTGGGAGCCGCCATCCAGGCGGGCGTCCTCAAGGGCGAGGTCAAGGATGTGCTGCTACTCGACGTGACCCCCCTCTCCTTGGGGATCATGACCGAAGGCGACATCAACACCCGCCTGATCGAGCGCAATACCACCATTCCCAGCAGCAAGACGCAAGTCTTCTCGACCGCAGCTGACAACCAATCCTCGGTGGAGATCGTGGTTCTCCAGGGCGAGCGTCCCATGGCTCGGGACAACCGGACTCTGGGCCGCTTCATGTTGGATGGGATCCCGCCCGCCCAACGGGGCATGCCTCAGATTGAGGTCACCTTCGACATCGATGCCAACGGCATCCTCAACGTCACCGCCAAGGATCTCGGCACCGGTCGGGAGCAGAAGGTGACCATCACCGGTTCCACCACCCTTCAGAAGGAGGAGGTGGAGAAGATGGTCAAGGAGGCGGAGTCCAACGCCGAGGAGGACCGCCAGCGTGCCGAGGAGATCTCCCGGCGCAACCAGGCGGACTCGCTCATCTACACGGCTGAGAAGACGCTTCGCGAGCACGGCGACAAGGTGAGTCAGGAACTTCGCGACGAGGTCACCGCCAAGGCCGACGCCTTGAAGGAAGCGGTGGCGGCGCAGAATGCCGCCGACATCGAGACGCGCCAGTCCGAACTCTCCGAGTCGCTGCAGAAGATCGGTCAGGCGGTCTATCAGAACGCGACGCCAGCTCCCGCGGAGGGTGACCCGGCTGCTGGCGGGGATGACATTCCCCCTGCCTCGGGGACGGACGACGCTCCCCAGGGAAGCGATGGAGATGTCGTCGACGCCGAGTTCAAGGAAGTTTGAGGCGGTCCAAGCTCGGTCTCGCGAGCGGGCTCGGACTCAGCCTTTTCGGCTATGCGTCGCTGGTTGCTTGGGCGCGGCGAACGCTGGTCATCGACACGCCCTTGGTCGAGCTGCGGGGGGCTCTGGCGGGATGGCTCGCTGAGGCGAATCTCAATGCCACCTCCCGGTTTATTCACACGCCGGTGGGGCGCGTTCATGTCCTGGTGGCGGGCCAGGGTCGGGAAGCGGTCGTGCTCATACCCGGGTTGGGGGCATCGGCGGCAGACTTCGCCGACCTGATCGCCCGCCTGGCTGTCGACCACCTCGTCATCGGGATCGACCTGCCCGGTACCGGGCTCAGCGATCCGGTCGGATTCCCGGGGCATCCCCAGGACGCCTGGAATCAGGTGATGACCACCGTCGCCGACCAGTTGGGGCTGACGGGACTGACCCTGATCGGTCACTCACTCGGTGGCCTGGCGGCCGGGGCGTACGCCATCGCCCACCCCGAGCGAGTGTCCAAGCTGGTCCTGATCAGCCCCGTCGGACTGGACCGAAGGATTCCCCTCCTCTGGAATCTGTCCATGGTTCCCGGGCTCATGCACCTGCGTGGCCTCTACCAACGCTCGATCGCATCTCCGCCCGGGCGGTTCCGGGGCTGGACCAGCCCTGGAGTTCAAAGACGTCAGGCGGGCAGCGCCGGTGAGAGGTATCGGCGTCAGGTCAGCCTGCGCTTCGGAAGTGGTGCCGATCTCGAGCTGATCAGCCGCCTCCTGCGACCGCTGGAGCTGCGGCCGGAGTCGCGACTCCTCCCAGCGCTGGGACTGCTCTCGGGGCGCGTCCAGTTGATCTGGGGTGACCGCGACCACCGGCTCCCCTTGCAGCGAGCTCAGAGGGACCTGGGGTATTTCCCNNACCTGCTTCCGGTCCTGGAACCCGACCGCACCGCGCGGCTGATCAGCGACTTCCTGGCAGCGCCGGGGGGCTGAGCTCAGACCGTTTGCGGGGCAGCGCCGCCGGGTACACAGTGACTGTGGAAGGGTTAGCCAGCGGGGCCTCTCGTGCAGCTTGAGCGCTTGACGCAGCGGAGTCGCGAGGCCCTGGAGCGTGCCCAAGAACTGGCCACCGAGATGCAGCATCCCGAGGTGGCCCCGGANNGCTCTGGTCGACCAGACAGACGGTGTCGTCGCGCCCCTGCTGCGCCAGGTCGAGGTTGATCCCGACCAGGTCAGAGCCCGGCTCGCGGCGGACTTGGAGAGCCGACCCCAGCAGCAGGGACCTACCCCACGGATCTCGGGGGAGTTGGATACCGTGCTCCGGGAGGCCTGGGAGCGGATGGGCAAGCTGGGCGACGAGTACTGCAGCACCGAGCACCTGCTCCTGGCCCTCGCCGCGCACAGAGGCGGGCCGGCGGCGGGCATTCTGCATCAGCTCGGGGCGACTCCACAGCGTTTGGAGTCTGCCCTCGAAGCGCTGCGGCAAGGGCAGAAGGTCACCGATCCCAATCCGGAGAGCAAGTTCCAGGTGCTCGAGCGCTACACCCGGGACCTGACCCAGCTAGCCCGCGAAGGCAAGCTCGACC
>PLDE01000253.1 GCA_003135035.1 Candidatus Dormiibacterota bacterium
GCATCCTCATCCTCGATGAAGCGACCAGCGCCCTGGACAGCCACAGCGAACGAGCCATCCAGGACGCCCTCGGTCAGCTCATGGCGGGTCGGACCACGATCGCCATCGCCCACCGCCTCTCGACCATCCTGGCGGCCGACCTGATCATCATGATGGAGCACGGGCAGATCGTCGAGCGGGGCAGCCACAGTCAATTGCTGGCCCAGGAAGGCGCCTATTCGCGCCTCTATCTCGAGCAGTTCGCCCGACAGCCCCTCGAGGTGGCCGGCTGAGGGTCTGGGCCCGACCTACCGAGAGCGCGCGATCAGGGGGACGACAGGATCGTCCCGACGATCGCCACCAGCGCACAGGCAAGTCCCAAAGTCAGGCTGACGGCGAGGACGCGCCCCGACCAGCGCCGGTCCGGTCTGCCCTCGCGCCCGTCAGCACAGGCGGGAATGGTCCGAAAAGCCAGGAAGCCGACCAGCAGCAAGGGCAGGCCGATCAGGCTGACCAGTCCCAGAATCCCCAAGATCGTCGACCATGCCGCCAGGAGCACGATGGCCGCCGCCAGCCCCCTCGGTGACGGTCGCCGCAGAGCCATCGCCACCAGGATGGCGGGGATCAGAGCCATGCTCGTGAACAAACCAAGGCTCCACCAGGAGGAGGTGCCCTGGACCAGAAGTACGAGCAGATAGGCGACCGCCCAGACGACCATAGCCGCCGCCAACAGCCACAGTCTGGTCCTCGTCCGCGTGTCGAGACCGGATGTCGCTGCCATCGAGTCTGGGCAGCATAACCGGACCCGGAGTGCGGATAGACCCCGGATGAGACTGGATGGCCAGACCCGGGGTCGGCTAGGATTTCTCTCTGTGAGTGCCCGCCTTTACGGGGTAGTTATCGACTCCCGCGATCCCCCTGCGCTGGCCCGTTTTTGGGCCCAGGTACTGGCGTTCCCGATTGTGTTCGAGGAACCCGACGAAGTCGTCGTTGCCCGCGACGACGACACCTACCCGGCTTTGATCTTCGTCCCCGTGCCCGAGACCAAGTCGGTGAAGAATCGACTCCACCTCGATCTCGCCCCCGACGATCGCGACCGGGAGGTGGCTCGGCTCCTGGCGCTGGGAGCGACCCGAGCCGAGGTCGGCCAGGGTCCCGACGTCAGCTGGGTCGTTCTGGCTGATCCCGAGGGCAACGAGTTCTGCGTGCTCAGCACCCGCGAGGGCGGCGTCTAGTCGACTTCTCGACTACTCTCCCAGCTGGAGTTTTTCGGCGCAGACGGCGGCCAGCTGATCGAGTGAGACCCGTACCTGCTCCATCGTGTCCCGGTCGCGGATGGTCACCGCCTGGTCCTCCAGGCTCTCAAAGTCGACGGTGATTGCCAGCGGGGTGCCGATCTCGTCCTGGCGCCGGTAGCGCCGCCCCAGAGACTGGGTGTCGTCGTAGTCGGTGGAGAACTGCGCCCGGAGCCCATGCTCGACCCGGCGGGCCAGTTCCACCAGTTCCGGCTTGCGTTGCAAAGGTAGGACGGCCACCTGAAAGGGCGCGATGTTGGGCTTCAGGTGGAGCACCACTCTGGTCTCGCCACGGACCTCCTCCTCCGCGTAGGCGTCCAGGAGCAGGGACAGGAAGGTGCGGTCTACCCCCAGGGCCGGCTCGACCACGTACGGGAGGTAGCGCTCGTTGGTCTGGGGATCGGTGTACTGAAGGTCGCGGCCGCTGGCCTCCTGGTGGCGGCGCAGGTCAAAGTCGCCGCGCCGGGCGATCCCCTCCAGCTCTGCCCAACCCCAGGGATAGAGGTATTCAATCTCGCTCGATGCCAGGGCGTAGTGAGCCTTCTCGCGCTCACCGTGCGGACGCAGGCGGAGATGGCTGCGCTTCAGCCCCAGGGATTCGTGCCAGGCCATCCGCTGCTCGCACCAGTACTCGAACCACTGGGCATCCTGACCGGGCTGACAGAACCACTCCATCTCCATCATCTCCAGCTCGCGGAGCCGAAAGATGAAGTTGCCGGTAGAGATCTCGTTGCGGAAGCTGCGCCCGATCTGGGCGATGCCGAAGGGTATCCGCTGCCGTGAGCTGTTGACCACGTTCTTGAAGTTGACAAACATGCCCTGAGCGGTCTCAGGTCGCAGGTAGACGACCGAGCCCTCGTCCTCCACCGGGCCCACGAAGGTCTTAAACATGAGGTTGAACTGGCGGGGTTGGCTGAGGGGACCGCCGCAGTTGGGGCAGGTGGTTCCCTCCAGTTGGTCCGCCCGCCAGCGCTGGTGGCACTTGCCGAGGCAGTCCACCAGCGGGTCGCTGAAGTTGGTCAAGTGGCCCGACGCCTGCCAGACGGCGGGGTTCATCAGGATGGCCGCCTCGACCCCTTCGACGTCGTCGCGCAGCTCGACCATCTGGCGCCACCAGGCGTCGCGGATGTGCCGGCGCAGGCGAACCCCGAGGGGCCCGAAGTCGTAGACAGCATTGATGCCGCCGTAGATCTCACTGCTCTGAAACACGAAACCGCGCCGCTTGCAGAGGGAGACCAGGGTCTCCAGGGAATTGGCGGCGGGCTCCGTCATTGCGGCCTCCAGCGGTCCCGGCTGGGCGCGCCGGAGTGGGATCTGGGCTCAGCCAGTGGCCGTCATTCTACGGGCGGGGATGGACCGTCCTCGCCGACCGGCCGCTCCCCCCGGGGAGTCACGACCAGCGCTCGGCCCGGGCCTCGGGTGACCCAGCTCACTCCATCCCAGCAAGCTCCGGTGGACTCGTCGATGGCGATCACCTCCCCCGCCTGGGCCAATCGCTGAGCCGTCTCTCGCCAGCGCCGATTCGCACCCCGCCAGTGGGGAATCACGGCGGCGCTGAAAAAGCCCAGACCGGGACGGGTGGCAAAACCCTGACCGGGAACCAGGCAGACCCCCCCCAGGACCATGGCCCCAGCACTGGAACCGGCAATCGGAACCCCCTCGCGGTAACGGGCGAGAAGGGCACTGGCGGCGGGTGTATCCCGAAGGGCATGCTGTGCCGAGCCGGGATCGCCACCGCAGAGATAGATGGCGGCGGACTCAGCCAGTTGGGCGAGAAGGCGGGGATCGGCGGCATCACGGCGGGTCTGAATCTGACAGCCCTCCACGGTCGCGCCCAGAGACCGGAAGTGCTCAGCGGCCCAGCGGACCTGGGTATCGGGTATGTCCTGGGCGGCCGAGGTGATCACAGTCACTCCCGCCCGGGAGGCGCGGGCGAGCCACCAAGCGTCAGCTTCGTCCGACGCCTGCTTCCACTCGTTGCCACCGAGCAGCATGAGCGTCCGCCGAGCGCCTCTGCCGAGCTGGGAGGGGGTTGCCGCCACGGGACCATTGTCGGCACCGGGGCCTTACTTCAGGTACTTTCCGGTCCACTGCTAGCATCGCGGTGTGCTCCGGCTCCACGACACCCTGACCAGACAGGTCCGAGAGGTGGAACCACGCGAGCCACCGCGACTGCGCATGTACAGTTGCGGTCCCACCGTCTACCGCTCGGTCCACATTGGCAACCTGCGCACCTACCTACTGGCAGATTGGATCAAGCGGGTCGCCCGCAGCCAGGGCTGGCAGGTGATGCACGTGAAGAACATCACCGACGTCGGCCACATGCGCCAGGAGATGGCTGAACGCGGCGGCGACAAGGTGATCGCCGCGGCTCTCGCCGCCGGCAAGAGTCCGGCCGAAATCGCCGGAGAGTTCGAGGCCGAATTCCACCGCGCCGAGGCCATGCTGGGGATTGAGCCGGCGGACGTCTTTCCCCGCGCCACCGATCACGTGCCCCAGATGGTGGCCCTGGTCGAGCGCCTCCTCGAGCGCGGACTTGCCTACACCGTGGACGGGACCGTCTACTTCGACACCGCCGCCCAGCCCGCCTATGGGGCCCTCTCCGGCAACTCCCTCGAACAACTCCAGCGCGCGGCGGGGGCCGAGCCAGACCCGGCCAAGCGTCACCCCGCCGACTTCACCCTCTGGCGTCAGGCCGAGCCCGGCCGGCAGCTGATGGTCTGGGACAGTCCCTTTGGAAGGGGATACCCCGGTTGGCACATCGAGTGCTCGGCGATGTCAATGGCCTACCTCGGGGAGGAGATCGACCTGCACACCGGCGGGGTCGACAACATCTTCCCCCACCACGAGGACGAGTTGGCTCAGAGCGAAGGCGCGACCTCGACCACCTTCGTTCGCCACTGGGTGCACGGGCAGCACCTGCTCGCTGATGGGGTCAAGATGGCTAAGTCCCAGGGCAACGTCTACACCGTGCAGGACCTGCTTGATCGCGGTTTCGATCCCCTCGCCTTCCGCTACCTCTGTGCCACCGTGCGCTACGGGACGCGGCTCAACTTCACCTTGGCCTCGTTGGCAGCAGCCCAGCGCGGACTGCAGCGTCTGCGCCAGCTGGCTTCCCGCGACGACGGCGCGGCCGACCCCGCCCGGGTGCTGACACTGGCCGACGCTGTCCAGGCGGCGCTCGAGGACAACCTCGATCTACCCCGCGCCCTAGCCCAGGTGTGGACGTTCGCTCGGGCCCGGGACCTCTCCGGAGCGACCCGGCGCGCCGGGTTGCTCCAGGCCGACGCCTGGCTCGGACTCGGCCTGGAGCAACCCTTCCCCGCGCTGCCCGATCCCGGGTCCTGGCGCACCCTGGCCGACTCCCGTACGCAGGAACGGCGCCAAGGAGACTTTCCCCGGGCCGACGCGGCCCGGGTCTCGCTGCTCAACTTGGGAGTTGTCCCTGAAGACGGCCCCGGAGAGACCGCCTACCGCGTCGCGTCCGCCCTGGATCGCCGCCACGGATTGATCTCCTCTCCGCTCGAGGTTGCCGATCAGCGCGGCGAGCCCGACCTTGGCGAGATCTCGGTGAGCATTGTCAGCAACGGCTATCCCGATGATCTGGCCCGCTGCGTAGCCAGCATCCAGAGATACCGAGGTGAGCACTCGGTCGAGATCCTGATCGTCGACAACGACTCCAAGGACGTAGCTCCCCGGTTGCAACGGCTGGCCCAGGAGGATTCTTCGATCCAGACGTTCCACGCCGATCACCAGCTAGGAGAAGGTGCTGCCCGCAACGCCACCCTGCGGGCTGCCCGCGGTGAGCTGATCTTGATCCTGGACACCGGGGTGGAGCTCACCGGCGACTGCTTCACCCCTCTGTTGATGCTTCTTCGCGATCCCGAGATCGGAGCGGTAGGTCGTTGGGGTGCGCTCAGCCGCGACATGCGCGAGTTCGTCGACGCCGAGACGATTGATGTGGATGCCATCGACGGCTACTGTTTGGCCTTCAAGCGCGGGCGGCTGCAGGAGACGGGCCTGTTCGATGAGCGCTATCGCTTCTACCGCCTGCTTGATTTCAACTACTCGCTCACCTTGCGCTCCCTCGGGCTCAAGCAGCACCGCGTCGCCGACCTGCCCGTGATCATGCATCAGCATCGGGGCTGGGAGGAGACCGACCCCGACGAGCGGGAGCGGCTCAGCCGGCTCAACTTCCGCCGCTTCTTCGAGCGCTGGCACCACCGGCCGGATCTCCTCCTATCGGCTGATCCGGCCGCCTCCGTCCACAGCTGAGAGCGGCCGGCTCAGACCCGGGGAACCGCCAGACCGCGCAGATCCGCCAGGATTCGGGCCGCCTTGAGAGGGCGATCCAGGTGGTGCTCCAAGTGGGCCAATAGGATTGACTCCACCTCGTCCCGGAGGGGTTCGGACCAGCGCAGCCGGCGCAGCAGAGGGAGATCTCCCGACTCCATCCGGCGAAGCACCCGCAGGGTCGCGGCGGAACAGGGAATGACCTCCGGCTGAGCTTGCCAGCAACCCCCCTGAGCTATCCCTCCCAGCGCCGGAAGAAAGCCACCTTCTCGGTCCTGGAGAGGCTCGCCACAAACGGCGCAGCGGTGCAGGTCGGGGAGGTAACCGCCACCCGCGGCGATCTGGAATGACAGCAGCGCCAGTTCCAGACGAGCGTCCTCACTGGGTGTGGCCATCCTGTCCCGAGCCTCGCTGACGAGCTGGTAGAGAGCCGGGTCGGGATGGGACTCCTCGACGGTCGCGTCGACCAACTCCGCCAACACTCCGCCGCAGGCGGTGCGCACGATGTCGGCGCCCGGCCAGGTCGGGCCGACGGCCCGAGCCTGAGCGAGCACCGCCATGTTCCGGCCCGGAACCAGGAGCAGTTCCGAGCGGGTGAGCAGGTCGAGGCCAGCCGCATTGCGAGCCTTCGCACGGCGCGCCCCCCGAGCCACTCCCCGCAGCTTGCCCTGATCGCGGGTGAAGAAGACGAGGATGCGATCGGCCTCGGCGAAGGCCCGGCGGCGAAGAACCAGGCCCTCGTCGCTGACGAGGTCGGCCACCTAAGGGGACTCGGGGACAGATGAGTTCGCGGCGGGAGAGGCATCCTGGCCGGTCCCTACCTCCTCCCCCGGCACCGCGAAGGGGCGGGTGGAGATGAGGCGAACTGTACGGATGGCCCGCCGGTCGATGGCTTCGACGGTGATGGTGACCCCATCCCCGGCCTCGACAATGTCGCCGACCGATGGGATCCGCCCCAGGTGGGCGTAGACGAGGCCGCCCACGGAGTCGAAGTCCTCGCCCTCGAGATGCAGGCGGAGCAGCTCATTGACGTCGTCGAGGCTGACCGAAGCGCTGACCAGGGCCTCGTTTGTCCCCACCAGTTGGACCTCCTCCTGCTCGGCGAGGTCGTACTCGTCGCGGATGGGGCCGACGATTTCCTCGAGCACGTCCTCGATGGTCACCAGACCCGCGGTCCCGCCGTACTCGTCGA
>PLDE01000241.1 GCA_003135035.1 Candidatus Dormiibacterota bacterium
TGTGCATGATCCCCTTCGGGCGCGCGGTCGTGCCGGAGGCGATCCCGCTCACGGTGGTGTATGAGGACGACGCGCTGCTCGTCGTCGACAAGCCGGCCGGCATGGTCGTCCACCCGGGGCCCGGACACCGCGAGGACACTCTGGCTCAACTGATCCAGAGTTGGGGTGGCGAGTGGTCGCAGGAAGGAGGACCTGAGCGGGCTGGGATCGTCCACCGCCTCGACCGCGGCACCAGCGGACTGTTGGTGCTGGCCCGAACCGAGGAGGCGCACCGCGACCTCGCCCGGCAGCTGCGGACGAGAACCATGGGGCGGGAGTACTGGGCATTGGCGCAGGGTGGCTTCCAGGAGGACCGGGGGCGCATCGAGGCGGCCATCGGCCGCGACCCCAAGCGGCCTCGACGGATGGCCGTCGGTGCGGGCGGGCGAGATGCCACCACCGAATTCACCGTGCTGGAGCGCTGGCCCGGGCACACGGCGCTGCGACTGCGGCTGCTGACCGGGCGGACGCACCAGATCCGGGTCCATCTGGCCTATATCGGCCGTCCTTTGGCCGGCGATGGACTCTACGGACCGGGGTCGATGCTGGGCTCGGTGCGGCCTGCACTGCACGCCGCCATGCTCCACTTCCGCCATCCCGGCGATGGCCACGCCATGACCTTTCAGAGCCCTTTGCCGGACGACCTAGAGAGACTTCGGATCGAGGTTGGAGCTGAGCCCGGGAGTCTGGCCGCGTGGCCCTGGCAAGCCCTAACCTCGACGGTGCCGTGAGCAAGAATCCGGAGCGGGGACGGCTCATCGTTCTCTCCGGCCCGAGCGGAGTGGGCAAGGACACGGTTATCGCGGAGTTAATGCCCCTCTTGCCCGCACTGCGGCGCCCGGCCGCCTACACGACCAGAAGTCCCCGGCCGGGAGAGGTTGACGGCCGCGATTACTCCTTCGTCGACCTGGCCACCTTCAACGAAATGGAGTCAGCAGAGCAGTTTCTGGAGACGGCATTGGTTCACGGCAACCGCTACGGCACCTCCCGGGAGCGGGTCGAGGCGGTCCGGAACGAGGGCTACGACGCTCTCCTCAAACCCGACGTGCAAGGCGCCGCACAGCTCCGAGACGCCGGGGTGGATGCTCTTTTCGTGTTCCTCGCCCCGCCTTCCCCGGAGATCCTCCGCGAGCGGCTCCAGCGGCGCGGGACGGAGAGTCCGGAGGAACTGGCTGTCCGCACGCAGGACGCCACCCACGAGTTGGCTGCGGCTAGCTGGTACCAGCATGTGGTCGTCAACGACGAGGTTCGCCGAGCGGCCCGGGAGGTGGCTGAGATCCTGAGCGAGCGTAATCCCAACTTGAGCTGAGACGATCGACGGCGCCTGCCACAATGAGTCCGAGATGGCAGAGGAGATGCCGCACCGGCTCGGCGGACGCAAAGTCGCCGTCCACGTCTGCGGCGGTGTGGCAGTGGTCAAGGTTCCCGAGTTGATCACCTCGCTCCGCCGCCAGGGTGCTGAGGTCAGGGTGGCGATGACCCCCTCGGCCACGGCCTTCATCTCGCCGACCACCCTGCGGGCCCTCTCCGGGAATCCCGTGGCCTGGCGGCTCTTTCCCGCCAAGGGGCGGGCCCAGGCCGCCGACCAGGAGGCGGGTCACGGGATGAGTCACATCGATCTGAGCAGCTGGGCCGACTGCCACCTGGTCGTGCCGACCACCGCCTCCACTTTGGCCCGGCTAGCCGTGGGCCTGGCAGACGATGTCGTCAGCTCGACCCTGCTGGCGACCCAGGCACCCTTGGTACTGGCTCCGGCCATGGAGACAGGTATGTGGCGCAACCCGGCGACGCAGAGCAACCTGGCCACCGTGGTCGCGCGCGGAGCGGTGGTGGTGGGACCGGTCCGCGGTCGACTGGCATCCGGGCGGGTGGGCGAGGGTCGGATGGCGGAGCCGGCGGAGATTCTCTCCGCCGCGGCGCGAGTCCTCCGTACGGAGGCGCCACTCCGAGGCTGGGAGGTGCTGGTCACCGCTGGCGGGACCAGGGAGCCGATAGACCCGGTNNCGGCTGTCGAGGACGCCCCTGACCTGCCCGACGTGGACGTGATCCGAGTCGACACGGGGGTGGAGATGCTTGAGGCGTGTCTCGCCATTCTTCCTCGCACCCGTATGGTGCTGATGGCGGCGGCGGTTGCCGATTTCCGGGTCGTGGAGGCGTCCCCGCGCAAGCTCCACCGCCGGGAGCATCCCGACCTGGAACTGCGCCTGGTCGCCAATGTCGACATCCTGGCTCGCCTCATCGCAGAACATCCGGCCAACTGTCTGATGGTGGGCTTCGCCGCCGAGACCGAGGACGTGGTCCGGCGCGGCCGCGCCAAGCTGGAAGAGAAGGGCTGCGACCTGATCGTCGCCAACCCGGTGAGTGGTGAGCACTCGGCCATGGGAGGCGACATGGCCGAGGCGACGTTGATCGTCAGGGGGGGCCGAACGGTGGAGTTGGCTTGGCAGCCCAAGTCGGCCATCGCCAGCGCCATTCTGGATGAGGCCCAGCATCTGGGCCGGGACAAGGCTTCCTCGCGAATCTCCCCGTGAGCTCCAACCCACCCCTGGTCGCCAGGGTGTCTCCGGACCTCAAGGCAGGGCCACCCTCCGGCCTCTATGACTACCTCATTCCCGAGAAGCTCCGGGAGCTGATCCGCCTGGGACAGCGCGTGGTCGTGCCCTTCGGCCGACGTCAGGTGTTCGCCTTCGTGGTGGAGCTGCTCGAGGACTCGCCGATTGCCGAGCTCCGTCCCCTGGAGAGAATTCGCGACGAAGAGCCGCTACTGCTGCCCCACCAGATAAGCCTGGCGCAGTGGATTGCCGGGCACTACCTTTGCCCGCTTCCGGAAGTCCTGCGAGCCATGATCCCTCCCGCACTGAGGACTGGCAAGGCGACCTCGCGCCGCCGCGTCACCGCCAAGGCGGGAGGGGCGGCGGCGGAGGTAGCCGAGAGCACCGCTCGGCTTGACCTGACCGAGAAGCAGGAAGAGGTGTTCAGTCCCATCCGGGACGCCATCACCTGGTCCAAGGCGGAGGAGTTCCTCCTCTTCGGAGTCACTGGGTCAGGCAAGACCGAGGTCTACCTGGCCGCCATCAAGGCAGCTCTGGCGCAGGGCCGGGGTGCGATCGTGCTGGTGCCCGAGATCTCCCTGACCCCGCAGACGGAGAAGCGTTTTGCCGTCCATTTTCCGGGGATCGTGGCCGTGCTCCACTCGGGCCTGACCGTGGCCGAGCGGGGCCGCGAGTGGCGGCGAGTACGGTCTGGGCAAGCCAAGGTGGTGGTCGGGTCGCGCAGTGCCGTCTTCGCACCGATGGGCAATCCCGGGGTGGTCATCGTCGACGAAGAGGACTCCTCCTCCTACAAGCAGTACGACGCCATCCCCCGCTACCACGCCGCCGACGTGGCCCGCCACCTGGGGCGCATCCTCTCTGTACCGGTCGTTCTGGGCAGTGCGACTCCTCGGTTGGAGGTGTACCGCCAGGCTGTCGCTGACAAGGGGCTGCGGCTCCTGCGCATGCCCCACCGTTTCGCCGGGCGTCCCTTACCACCGGTCGAGGTGGTGGACCTCAGAGAAGAGCTGGCCTCGGGCAACCGATCACCGTTCTCGAGGCGGCTCAGTCAGCTGGTGACCGAAACCCTCCTCGAGGGAGGGCAGGGGATCCTCTTCCTTAATCGCCGGGGAACCTCCAGCGTGGTTCTCTGTCGCAGCTGCGGTGAGGCTCTGGGCTGTCCTAATTGCTCCGTCTCCCTGACCCTGCATTTCCAGGGAAGGGTCTGCACCTGCCATTACTGCGATCACCAGCTGGCACTGCCGGAGGAGTGCCCCAGCTGCGGCAGCAAGTTGCTGCGAGCCTTGGGGGCCGGCACTGAGCGTGTCGAGGCGGAGGCCAGAGAGCTCTGGCCGGGAGCCAAGATCCTTCGCATGGACCGCGACACCGTCGGGCACCGCGACGCCCACCGAGAGATCTACGAGGCGTTCGTGCGTCGCGATGCCGATCTGCTCATCGGTACTCAGATGGTCGCCAAAGGTTGGGATCTGCCCGGGGTCCGCCTGGTCGGCATCGTCAACGCCGACATCGCCCTCCACTTCCCCGACTTCCGCGCCGCCGAGAAGACCTTCTCGCTGTTGACCCAGGTGGCTGGTCGCGCCGGCCGCGGGGACGAGCCAGCGCAGGTGATCCTGCAGACCTACAGCCCAGAACATCCTGTCGTCGAGCTGGCCAGCGCTCATGACTACGAGGCCTTCGCCGAGCTGGAACTCGAGGCCCGGCGCCAACTCCGCTTTCCCCCCTTCACGCGACTCTTGGTCCTCACCCGCAGCGATGCCAGCGACGGGACGGCTCGGCAGCAGGCGGAGGGGGAGGCGATCCGGCTGCGCCACTTACTGGAGGGCACCAGCGTGGAGGTTCTCGGCCCCAGTCCCGCCTTCATCCCCCGGCTTCGCTCTCTCTACCGCTGGCAGCTGACCATTCGGGGAGTCCGACTGGAGGCGGTCCGACCCCACCTCCCAGAGGGGCGGGGATGGTCAGTTGACATCGACCCCGTCTAGGCTGGACCCGGACCGCCTGCCGAGCAGAGCCACTCGCGGGCTGGGAGACTGAGCACTTCCGTTTCCCCGATGGGGCAGGATCGCTGGCAATTCTGGAGGTAGCCTGGTGCGCGTCGTCTTCGCTGGCTCGGCCGACTTCTCCCTGCCTGTACTCCGTGCCCTGGCGGGGTCGAGCCATGAGGTCGTGCAGGCATTGACGGTGCCCGACCGCTCAGGCAGCCGCGGCGGTGCCGCACCGCGGCCAGTCAAGGCTGAGTCTGAGTCGTTGGGTCTGCCCTTGGAGCAGCCAACGCGACTGACCGAGGAGTTCTGGGATGAGTTTGTCGCGCCTCGAGACCCGGAAGTTCTGGTCGTGGCCGCCTATGGACAGCTTGTTCCTCGGGAGATCCTCGACTCGCTGACCTATGGCGGGATTGGGGTTCACCCATCGCTGCTGCCGCGCCACCGGGGTGCAGCACCGGTAAGGGCCGCCATCCTCGCCGGCGACACTCGGACGGGGGTTACCGTCTTTCGGATGGAAGAGAGGATGGATGCTGGGGCCATCCTGGTGCAGCAGCCGATGCCGATCCCGGGATCGGTCAGCACCCCAGGCCTCAGCGCGACTCTGGCCCGGCTGGGTGCACAGATGCTGGTCCAGACCCTGGACCGTCTTGAGGGCGGCGACAGCAGCGACATTCCCCAACTCGAGTCGGGGGCGACCTACTCCCACCGCCTGAGCCGTCGCGACGGTGACTTGGAGTGGACGCTCAGCACCTTGGAGATTGACCGGGCGCTACGGGCGCTCACGCCCTGGCCCGGGGTGACGGTGCCCCTGGCCGGTACCCGGGTCAAGCTGCTCCGGGGCGCTCCCGGTACGGGTCCAGAAGAGCCAGCAGTTGCTGCCACGGGAACGATCTTGGATCGTGGACCAGAGTGGATTTTGGTGCAGGCGGCGCGGGGCACATTTCGGGTCGAGTTGATTCAACCTCCGGGCCGGCCGCCGATGACTCCGGCTGCCTTTCTGCGGGGCCGGCAGCGGGCGTCGGGGGGACGGCGGCGTGGCTGAGGTCAAAGAGCCGCGGCTTCTCGCCCGCAACCGACGGGCTCGTCACGACTACCACATCCTGGAGCAGATCGAGGCGGGTATCGAGTTGTGGGGCACCGAGGTACGTTCGCTGCGCCAGAGTGGGGCTCAGATCACTGAAGCATACGTTCGGATCGAGCGCGGTCAGGCTTGGCTGTACGGAGCGCACATCCAACCGTACGAATTCGGAAACCGCCAAAATCACGATCCCAACCGCTCGCGGCGCCTGCTCTTGCACCGCCGCCAGATCGACCACCTGGCGGGCGCGGTCAAGCGGCCAGGGGTGACTTTGGTACCACTCGATATGCACCTCTACCGAAATCGGGTCAAGGTGGAGCTCGGGCTCGGTCGCGGTAAGCGTGCTGGGGGTGACTGCGCCGGCACTGGCCGCGTCCGGCCCGGTGTCCACGCACCCGGCCAGCGGCACCCCGGCGTTGCCGGACTCAAGCAATCCGCCGGAGCAGGTGCGGCAGCTGGTGCAGTGCCGCGGGACCATGTACGCGGTCGGCAGC